>JAIQGI010000095.1 GCA_020072565.1 Terriglobia bacterium | reverse complement strand
GATTCCACGATCGTGGACACCGATTCCAATCATCGGGAAAAAGTGTCCACGATCGCGTCGGAATCGCTGTCCACGATCAATCGGAATGACTGTCCACGATCGATTGGAATGGGTGTCCACGATGGGTCGGAATATGCATCCTGGACCATTATCATGCGGAGCGCAACCATCAAGGGATCGGAAACCGCCTGATTACGCCGGAGCCAAAGGAGGGCGGAACGACCGGCGAAATCGCGTGCCGGGAACGATTGGGCGGCACGTTGCGGTACTATTACCGGAAAGCTGCCTGACCTGATTTCTCTTTTGATGCGGATTTGAAGCGACGCGTTTACGGCGACTCGCGCCCGGCCGCCGCATTTGTGTCGCTTTCCACCCTGGAGCGTCATCCGAAATTGCCATTCATTCCTGATTTTAACTGATCAAATGCCGCGTGTTTCGGCCCGCTTGGTTTTTTTGCCATACGCCAGGACGCTGAATCCTGTGTCACCTCCGCACGACCGCTAACGACGTGGCTGCGGGAGGTAACTGTGACTGAACTGTGGCTACTTCCGAGCATGTCGGAAGCGCGCGGGGGGTTTCGACTTGCCTCTCCTGGATTCAGTTGACCTAATAATGTCTGGGACCGAAATGCGACAGAACATGATGCCCAAAGCAGGTCAGCCACTTACTGGGCTTGCCTTTTTCCTCGACGTCGGCGAGCATCTTGCCGTTTAAGGAGTTCTCCAGGATCCATGTCCCTTCCTTTGTCATCTTTTGACGGATGACTTGAAGCGGCTTCTTCAGCCGGGGAGACATAGACACACCGAGAAGTGCCAGGGAATACATTGCCTCCATGATGTCGGAGTTGTAATGAAGAGGAAAGCCGAACTTGAGCCAGCCCTGTTTGGGTCGGCGATTTCCAATTCCCCGCGATTTCAGGAAACGTTCCCGTTCCCCTGCGATCCAGCTTTTCACGGTCTCGCCCTTTCCCAGTTCGGCCCGCTTAGGCGGATGCATCAGGATCTCCTGCCATTCCCTCTGATGGCCGGGTACGTAAACGAACAATTCCCTGTCGAGCAGGTTTGTCACGAGGAGACGGATGGTTGAGTTGACGGCCGGGGATCGCTTTTCAGGGGGAACCAGTGAGAAACACAGGAGGAGCTTTGGCTGCGCCATATGACAGAGAGGCAAAAGGCTGTAATCCATGGCGGTGCACCGGATACCACCATCACCCAGTGCGCGCTGCGCCAGGTCTTCTGTCTCCTGAGCCACCACAGGATGGTTGCCGTAGCCGAGCCGCATGAACGCCGCAAGAATGTTGGCTGTCAGGCATTGACCTCCCGCCTGAGTTACCCAGGCGCGCCTCTCCAGGATGTCTTGTGCCCATCCGGCGATTCGTGGGTCTTCGCCGTCTGCAAGGAACTGCCCGAGGAATATCAACTGCCAGTACTTACCGCTGTATTTGCTGTAGGCGCGATCCTTGTCATCTCCCGCGAATTCGTCTGCATGCCGCAGGATCTCCTGCGTCGGGGAATAGTCCATCAGCCTGGCCCTGGTTTTCCGCACTTCAGCTGACCCCGGCGGTTTGTGGAGCAGATTTGTCAAAGTCAAATACCGCACCGGGGGATTGTCCGGATGGAGAAGCCAATCGCGAACATCTGTGGGGATTCCCATAATCACTTTCTTTCAAGGTAAGGCCCGGAAATCATCGAGGGTCCACCTGTCCTCCCCTTCGCCTTGCCGCCCGCACTGGGCTCTTCGTGGATACGGTAGTGGGAGACGTTCTTGCCAATCAAGGAGAACCTCTCCACCTGCAATTCGCGCACTGCAATCAGAATGACCTATATTCGCCCCGAGTATAGTCAAGTCGGTTCAGCCCTGGCTATCTGAATCCGCAGCACTTGCGTGATTGAGTCGACCACCCGAAACACGCACGCTCCCGAGAAAAGGTATTCGAGTCAATTGCGCACCTCAAGGCGCCGCCACACCGTAATCAGCCTGGTCGGGGTGGACGACGTGTGAGGGGTGGTTAACTCGATCGGGACTTGGGAGTGTAGGCTAAATGAGCTCCAGCACCGCTGTACCGGTCGTGCCTTGCTTGTTTACTTCTTCCCAGTTGGGCAGAGACGCTTGAGTTCCTCGAACCAGTTGAGCACGACGTGAATTTCTTTCGGAGATTTCACGGGATCGAACTTGATCATCACGAATCGCTTCCCGTTCTGGGACACGTCATAGGACTGGCCAAACAAGGGATGAATGGCATACGGTCCCTCGAACAGTGTCCTGGGCGTGTCCGCGCGGAACCCTTGCGCCGTGCTGACGTTTACCGCCATCAGCCTGGAGCTTGCCGCCGGGTTGTTGCTGGTGCGATAGAAGAGCTCGCTTCCATCGCGGGACCAGGCCGGCTCTCCGCCTCCTCCGTTCGAGACCATCACCCTCTGGTCCATGGCTGGGAACGACCGGACCCAGATTTCGTCGCGCCCGGACTCATTCGAGACGTACGCCAGCCAGCGGTCGTCGGGCGAAAGACTGGGTTGGTATTCGTTGAATCGCGTTCTCAGTAGCGGGCTTGGTTTCGCGCCCTTCTTCATTTGCAAGGTCCAGATGTCATATCCGGTGTCAGGATCGAGGTCCTGGAAGACGAGCGTCGAGCCATCGGACGAAAAGCTGCGCGGCTGCTGCATGTGGTCGGTCGTCGTGAGCCGCTCGGCGGGGGCGCTGCCGTCTTCGACCTGCGAGAACAGGCTCGTGCCTGCCGAGTCGGTACGAACCGAGTTGAAAACCAGTCGCCGGCCATCAGGGCTCCAGATGTTCCAGGCGTTCCGCCCTTCCGTCGTCAAGCGCGTCAGCGCCCCACGCTCGATGTCCAGCACACTGACCTGAAAATCGTCACTATCCCATGTCGCCAGTTTTTTGCCATTGGGTGACAACTGCGCCCCGAGGAAAAAGCCGCGGACATTCGCCACCGGCTCTTCCTTGCGCTGCCGGTCCACCCACACGAATGTTCGCAAATAATCCGCAGGAACCGCAGGAAGGAATGCGAGGGTCCCGTTCTCCGAAATGGCATAACCACCGGCGGCCGGACTGGCCCACGCGTTGACGCCTTCGACCATCACCACGGGCGTCCCCGTCATCACCAGGCGCTTCGGATCAAACGGTACCGCGATGAGCTTTTCCCCCTGCATGTATACCAGGTGGCCTGTCGGCACATAGTGAGCTGCATACGCGTCCTCGACAAGCATTTGGCGCGCGCCGGTTTTTAAAGATTGCACCACCACCCGCAACCCGGGGAGTGCGGCCGTGAATAGAATGTGCTCCGCGTCTGGCAGCATTTCAGGCTGGTACAGATACCACTCGTCCTTCTTGATATCAGCCCGGACAAGCCGCTCAGCCGTTCCCCCGCTGTCCCGTATCCGCTGCAACACACCCCTCACCTCGATACCGGAGAACAGAATCCAGCCATCCGCTCCCCAGCTCGCCTTCAACGGGATACCCCACAAGCTCAGCGGGGCGTCATACAGTGGCGTCCAACCGCCCGACAGCGGCTGCTTCCAGAGTTTCTGGTCTGCTAACCTGCGAGGGGTTATTGACGGGACTTTGGGACAGTGTTGTTAACCCAGACCTCCAGGATTTCTGGGAGTGAGGGTTGCTGTTCGAGCACGAGCCTGACGGCCTGGAGGTGGCAAGGCGCGACCAGGCAATGCCGCGGACGGCCCGCCCTCCCAGCTGCCTCCGGCCGCCCGCTCGACGAGTATCGACAGGTTTCGACAGAGGATCCGGTAATCTTCATTGAGCTGCAGGCTTCGCAGTTTGGCCGCCGTATCGCTTGGCAGTTGATCAAACGGCATGCGTTCGACGAAACACGCGGTCTCGTGCTCTGCGAATTCATCTCGATCATCGAACCAAGTCAAAACGGCCTTGTTCTCCGGGCAGACGTTCTGGCATTTCATGCAGCCGATCAGGCAGTGGTGCCAGGATGGATGGACCCAGGCAGGAAACTCAGCCGCTCCCTCGTTGTGATAGGTGAGGCAGTTTTCGGCATGGAGCAGGAAACGGTCTTTTGCTATGGCCCCGCTCGGGCACGATCGCAGGCAGGCGACACACGAATCGCACCGCCGGAGCATCCTTGGTTTGCGCCATGCATCCTCGGAGCAGGGCAAGTCCGAGAAAACGCCTACAAGCTGAAGGAAGCTGCCCATGCCGTCAACGTAACAGATATTGTTGCGCCCGTACTCCGCCAGACCGCTCCACGCAGCGAGGGTCTTGAGCGGCAGCTGGGGGCATGCAACTTTGTAGCCCTCCTGCTCGATCCATGAGGCGAGGACAGCCTGGACACGCAAGGTGGTTGCCGAATAACCCGCATATGTCGGCGGCACGATCACTGCGAAACGGCCGCCCTGCCAGTGGAAGATGGTCCGCGTCTGGGGTACCGGCAAGGCAACAACAATGATCGAGCGCGCATCCGGGAGGTTTCCGGGCGGCTCGAATGAGAACCAGCTCAGCTGGTCACGATAGAGTTTCTCGTTGAGAAGCCCGCAGTCGTAACGATCGCGGATCTCTCGTTTCAGATCATCCAGATGGCTGATCGGGACGATCCTGCCTTTCCATCCTCGCTCCTCGATCAGGTTCATCAATCTCTCTGTGATTCCTGTCATAGGATCCTTCTTTCTGCCGGCCCTTGACACCTTGAAATCAAGCCTTTCTGCTCCGTGCCCCGGGCGCACGGCTGCGCTGGTAGTGCCGGCGGGCCTTGGCGCGGTTGCCACAATCCTCCATCGCGCACCACCGCCTGCTGCGGTTCTTCGTGGTGTCCAGAAACAGCCAGCCGCATCCCCGATCGTCAGCACACTGGCCGATCCTCGCCTGCCGCTCCGAGGTCAATAGCTCGGCCGCCGAGCGTATAATCGGCCAAAGCATCGCTTCGAGGTCCCGATTTCCGAAATCCCAGTTCCAGGTGAGACCCTGAGGCCCGGGAACGACCTGCACGTGCTGGAATGCCGTCCTTAGCTCTCGGTTGAAGCCTTCGAGCACGGATGCGGCGGGCGGTCGTAGCTGGAGGAAGGCCAGAACGAGTCCATAGATGGCTTCGCGGACTGTAATGGCACGCTTCAAGACGGCGGCGGCATCATCAGGACGTCTCCTGGCTTCCCGGAGCAACCGCCCCGCGGCCGGCGCGTCCACCAGACCCACCCGTCGGCTCCATGTGACGAGATCTCCGTAGGTCTTCAGGAGCTCAATCGGGGTGGCGCTCGCATGCCATTCGGCCGTGTTGGCAAAATCGAGGCACAGTTCTCCCGCAACGAGCTTCGTATCGATTGGGGAAGGATTGAGCGGCGTCATGGCCATCTATAACTACCTCAAGGTCGATAGAAGGTTATCACGATAACGGCCATGTTGCAACCTATTATTTCATGATAGAAGGTTAGATAACAAAAGAACAACGAGGCTGTCCAACACGTCCCGGTTGGAGGCGCGATTCAGTTCTCCGATTAGCCCATAGCAGGTCCGAGTGAACCAAGGAGTTGAGATACCGCATGATCCACGAGGCCCGCAAAAAGACTACCACCCCAGAGCTGGACGCTGACTCTTTAGGTCCAATTCTCAAATCTTTCGGCATGCGTTTGTCTGGCAAGCCGTGTTGTGGTTTCACCTTGTATGGGTGTATGCTCTTGCATCAGCCGCCAATCGGATCACGCATAACAGTTGATTCTTGATGAAATTGTCGTGTTGATTACCCAGTTTCAACCGGATCAGCAGTTGCCACCTGGCGGCCTATCCAGTTAGACCTGTATAACTCGAGTTGCACAACTCTAGTCATGAATGATCTGCATATCAACTACGACGGCGTCGCCGAAATCTACGACCTCTATGTGACGGCCGACTACGATGTTCCGTTCTTCCTGTCGGAAGCGGTGAACGTGGACGCTCCGGTTCTCGAACTCACCTCGGGCACCGGCCGGCTCTCTCTTCCGTTAATCCAGGCGGGGGTTCGACTGACCTGCGTGGACGCGTCCGAGGGCATGCTGGAGGTCTTATCTCGGAAGTTGAAGGAACGTTGTCTTCACGCCGACGTGCAATGTGCAGACATCTGTCAGCTTCGGCTTCCGGCATCGTTCCACCTTGCCATTCTGCCGTTCCAGTCTTTCATGGAGATCGTCGGCGAGGAGCGTCAGCGACAGGCGCTCTCGGCCGTTTTCGCGTGCCTGTCGGCGGGCGGACGCTTCATTTGCACGCTCCACAATCCCGCCGTACGTCGAACCCAGGTTGATGGCGTGTTGCGCATTGTCGGGCGGTTCCCGACGAAGGATGGAACACTTGTCGTTTCGGGCTTTGAACAGGGCGGGCGACCGGTCGTTACACGCCTGCAGTTTTTTGAATTCTTCGGCAATGACGGCCACCTGCGATCGAAGCAGTTGTGGCCGATGGAGTTCGTGCTGGTCGAAAAGGATCAATTCGAGTTGATGGCACGAGACGCCGGATTCGATGTTCTCCAACTCTACGGAAGCTACGATCGCTCCCCATTCGATGCGATCCGGAGCCCAGTGATGATCTGGATACTCCAGAAGCCAGACGCGCCTGCTGCGCGCCGCTGAGCGGGGGGGCAGGCCGCTTGTAGCCAATGACATCCGAAGAGCAAAGGAAGCCAGTTACATTGTTTTCACACTATGGTTGCTGTTGACTCTGATTCTCAGCACGGTGGTGATTTCCCATGGCGGGGTGAGCGATGGTTGGCTGGGCCTTCATGTGAAGAGCAAAGCCTTGGAGGAACAGAAGAAGACTGATGACCTGTCGTCCACGAGCAGTGTTCTGAGGGTCGTGGCAGTTATCTGCAATATCGTTTTGTTAGGATTCACCTGCTGGGCCTTCGTGGGCCAGTACCCTCATCCCGAGGAAGATGGTCTCATTGCTTTCACAGTGTTGATGGTGTTGACTCCGATTCTGTGCCTGGTGGTGCTTTTCCGTGGCAGAGCGGGCGATGGTTGGCTGGGCCTTCATATGAAGAGGAAGGCGTAAGAGAAATTGAGGAAGATCGGAAACTGGGACACCCTCCTATCTTGCGTTTGCAGGTCGACCTGGGCTGTGTGACTTAGATGGGAAAATAGGTGAGCGTCCCTTGTTTCTGATGGGTTACTTGTCCCGGTTCGCATCCTTTTCCAGGAACGGCACTCCCTCTGTCATCCACCTGGGCGCCGGTGCGCCCTTCAGGTAGTGGTTGAAAAATTGGAAATACCGGATCGTCAAGTCCTTGCGATTGGCAAGTCCGCGGAGCGAGTGTCCTTCACCCGGGTATGCCAGCAGGATCGCCTTCTTGTTGTTGTAGCGCATCGCGTTGTAGAACACGAGCCCGTTCATGAACGACACCGTCGGGTCCGCCGCGCCGTGCATGATGAGAAACGGCGCCGTGACTTCGGGCACGTGCGTGAGGGCGGACTCGAAATTGTACATTTCGGGATTGTCCCAGGGTGACACGCCCTCGCGCCCCTGGTTGTAGAGGTAGTAGTCGGGCTGATTCGAGCCGCTCCCACCCGTCACCTGGTAGGACCATCCCCAGTTGGTGTTGAAGTCGAAATACAAGTCGGTGACGCCCGCACCCATGCCGACGGCGGCGAAGAGCCGCGACCGCGTGCCGATAAAAGCGGCCCCTTCGCCGCCATAGCTGTGTCCGTTGATGCCGATCCGCTTCGGATCGGCATAGCCCATCTCGATCACTCTCCTCGTGGCGGCCTCCACGCACTCGAGCATGTCGCTGTGCGACGCGCCGGTGCGGAAGTGGATGTCGGGCAGCATCGTGATGTATCCCTCGCTCACAGCCTGGATCGGCGACGATCCCATGCTCGACAGGTACGTAGGCGCGGAGTACCGGTTCAGGTTCTGTGAATTCTTCTCATAGAAAGTCACAAGCATCGGCCGCTTTTCGCCCGGCTTGTAGTCGTCGGGCAGAGCCAGGATGCCCTGCAGCCGCAAACCGTCCTTGTTCTTGAAGTCGAAGAGGATGCGGTGTCCCCAGAGGTATTCCGCCTGCTGCGGGTTGGCGTCGGAAATCTTCTTCGCTTCCTTGAGGCCCGGACCGGAGACACGAAGATCGGGAAATTCCGCGAACGTCTCGCGCGTGAAGAGGAATTTGTCCGCTTTTGCGGCTTTCGTCGGGCTGCCGAAAGATGCGTCCTCATACACAAGTTCCTTCAGTTGTCCGGCCGCGAGTTCGTAAAAGCCCGCCTTCTTGGTGTATTCGCCGTAGGCCGACAGCGTGATCGGTTTCGACAGGTCGATCGTCCAGCGCTGGGGGGCGCCGCCACCTCTTCCGCCCCCGCCAGGGGCTCCCGGGGCGCCTGAGCTGGGCTCCGGCGGCTCCGTCCGCACGTACCGGAAGCGGACCTCGTTCTTGGCGCCCGCGCCGTTCGTGAGATTGCGCGGCGCCGAGCCGTCGAGCGGGAGCAGCCACAAGTCGTACCGTTGCTGGACCACGACTGCCTTGCCGTCATTGGTGTATCCCGCGATGCCGTATGAAGGCCGTGGGCCCGGGTGGTCGAACTCCATGTCGACGAAACTCACGGAACTGCCGCCGCCGAGCGTCCGGGTGGTGCCTGCGTCGAGGTCATAGGCCTGGTACTTGTTGTCCTTCCAGTACAGGAAATAGTGGCCGTCGGTGGAGATGCCGAACGTGTGATTGCCGGTCGAGGTATTGATCATCTGATTTTTCAGCATCAACGTGCGTTCGCCGGTCGTGGTGTTGACGCGGTAGATGTCGGCCGCGGCCCGCTTGTAGTCGTGGATGTACCCGCGCGTGTCGCGACCGACCGCCCACCGGCCGTCGATGGCGACATCGAGGTCGCGCATCGTGGCGTCCGCCAGCTTTACGAACTTCACGGCGGACACGTCGAAGGACTGGCGGTAAGTGAAATTCCGCTCGGTCTCGGCCCGTGCCATCTGCACCGACTGGATGCGTTCGTCCACCGTGTTCCACACGTCCACATCCGCGACCTCATCGGTGCTTTTGCGCGGTCCCGTGGCGGGGGCGGCGACCTGCTCCTTGATGCCGAAGAAAACGCGATTCTTGTCATCGCTCCACGAGAGGGCTGCGCGATCACTCACGACCCATCCCTTCGGGAACCCGTCCACCTTGGATGGATCGAGCGTCACCGGGGCCGGAGGCGCATCGCCGAGTGATGCCTGAACAGACGGGAATGCGAGGAGCACGTTATCCCGTTCGCGCATCTTCTCGACATCGAGCCCCTTGAGCACGGCGAGCGCCATGCCGTCCTCGCTCCACGCGAGCCGATTGTAGTTCTTCGCGTCGGTGTCGAGCGCATTCACGCGCCCGTTGCGAAGATCGAGGACGAACAGGCCATTGCCGTCTTTCGCGGCGGCGTCCACGGTGTAGGCGAGGAGATCGCCCGCCTTGTTGAAGGCAATATCGCCGACGCTGCCCAGGAGTTGGTGGCGGCCGGTTGTGAGGTTGTGCAGGATGACGTCGACGCCGCGTGGACCGGAAGGCGCGCTACCGGTCTCGGTTGCCGCGGCACCACCGCCGGCGCCGCTGACCGCCGCGCCGCGGCCCGCGCCACCCACGCCCGCCGCCGCGGCCGGACGTCTCCGCAAAATCAGATGGCTCGAATTTGCGGAGAACGTGAAAGACTCGATGTCTTGCCAGGACTGGATGTCTCCGGTCGCGAGGTTGCGCAACTCGACGCGCTGCGGGGGCGTCGGCGGAGTCGCGTTCGCACCCCGCCCCTGGACACCCGGCGCTCCGCTTTGTGCGTCGCCGCCGCCAGCCGGCGCAGCGCCGCGGCCACGGCCGCCACGGCCACCCCGACCGCCGCTCGGATCGACCTGGTAGGCGATCCAATGTGAGTCGGCGGAGAACGTGCCCCCGGTCGCGTTAGCGATCTCGACGTCTTGGTTCGTCTCGAGATTCAGCAGGTGCAGGACCGGTTTCGCGTCGGTCGGAACCGTGTTGGTATACGACAGTACGCAAGCCACCCACCTGCCGTCGCCCGAGATCGCCTGGCCGCTGATGCTGCGCCAGCGGCTGTAATCGTCGACCGTCAGGACCTTTTTGGCCGGGCTCTGTGCCTGTGTCGAGGTAAACACGAACGCCGAGCCGTAAATGACAAGGAGCGCGAGGGCGAGCGCGGGCACCCCGAAGCGCCTATGGGATCGCATGGCATGGAAATTCATCTATAGCCTCCTCTTGTGTGCCACCGGCCAACTGGCAAACACGGATGTTACTGCGGGACCGCGGAGCAAGGGGCAGGGCTCAGAGAACCAGCGGTTGCCCGGGGGCCAGGAGCCTGGTTTACCGCCACAGCCCAAGCCGTACATCGGGCTGAGTCACGCCGGTCAGCGCTCCGGGATCATCGTTAGCGTGTCATGTCAAGTAGTTTGCCTGCCGCAAAATGCCCATTCGGACCATGGCGGCTCATTCTATATAAGAGTGAAGAGAATTCCATCGAAATCTGAAACCAATTCGGACATCATGGCACTAACTCCAAAAGCCTTCATCGTTGCCGCCGCCGTGTCGGGATCGCGAGCATGTTGGAGCCATTCGGGTGTTAAGTTCTGAAATTGTTACCGATTCCAGGTTTGAAAATTCGGTTCAGGGAGGAAAGTAATTATGGGCGCACTCCGGCAAGACATTCGTTACGGACTTCGGATGTTCTGGAAGAATCCCGGATTCACAGTGGTGGCTGTGATGACCTTGGCGCTCGGCATCGGGGCGAATACCGCGATCTTCAGCGTGGTAGACACCGTCCTCTTGCGCTCCCTGCCTTACCCGGAGCCGGATCAACTCAGGGTGTTATGGGATGACATGAAGAGCCAGAAGAGCATGGTCTCTCCCGGCAATTTTCTTTCCTGGAAGGAACAGAGCCACGCCTTTGAAGGCATGGCGGCATATCAATTGATCGGCCTTACACTGACGGGGGTGGAACAGCCGGAACGATTGATTGGCATGTTCACATCGGCCAGCTTGTTTCCCATTCTAGGCGCACAGGCGGAGTTGGGGCGGCTCTTCGCCACCGACGAAGACCAAGCCCGGTGCTCAGAAAGCAGCCGTCATCAGTCACTCATTCTGGCAACGGCGGTTCGGCGGCAAGGCAGATGTTCTCGGAAAAACGCTCATGCTCAATGGCGACAGCTACGCAGTAATCGGAGTGATGTCTCCTTCCTTTCAGTTTCTAAGCCGGTTGAATGATGTATGGATGCCGCTGGCTCTCGGCCCGGGTGAGGCCGGCAACCACGGCGCGCATCGGCTCGGCACGGTCGCGAGACTGAAAGCAGGCGTCACACAAGGCCGAGCCGCCGCCGAAATGGACACAATTGCTCGCGCACTGGAGAAAGAATATCCAAAGACCAACACGGGTGCACGGGTCAGGATCGTGCCGCTTCGGGAAGAATTGTCAGGAGGGATTCGGCGCTCCTTGCTCGTTTTGCAAATCGCCGTGGGGTTGGTTCTGCTGATCGCCTGCGCCAACATCGCCAACCTCCTGCTCGCTCGATCAACGCTCAGAAGAAGAGAGATGGGTATTCGCGCGGCGCTTGGGGCGAGCCGGTTTCGTCTCATTCGGCAGTCGCTCAGCGAAGGCGTCATCCTGGCCGTTGGCGGGAGCACCCTAGGCCCAAAACAAGCGAGGATTAAGCATGACCGCGGCTGCCGTTATTTCTCTCAGCCACTGGTCATTTTCGCCGCACTGTTTTGTACCCATTGACACGACAATATGCATTGAAGACAGGCTGCTCCCTCCTGTTCTCTGCCT
>JAIQGI010000094.1 GCA_020072565.1 Terriglobia bacterium | reverse complement strand
AGGTCGCATCGCCAAAGTTATGCAGAGCCGTACAGCGATACTGCACCTATGACAAACGGAATCGCCCCAACTTTGTCTCCGCAATGGAAGCGATCCTGCGGAAAACAGCTGGCTCTCCTTAACTTGACGCGCATGCCTGTAGGGGCGACACAATTTCCGTCGGAATTGCGTCACTATATTTTCTGATCCTCAGTGGAGTTCTGCATCATAGTGTCCTCCTCCCGCCAATGGTCATCGTCTTCCTGAATCCCATTCCACGTGCATGCCGCTCAAAGCCAGCGTCGTACCCAGTGCCGCCTCATACTGCGCGACGGCCTTGTTAAAGGCGGCTTCGCCGTCCACCTGGCGGCGCCGCGCCGCAGAATATTCGTTCTGGCGCGTGAGCACCATGAAATTGGTCGATTCCCCGATTGCGAACAGCCTCGATTCGCTGTCGAGCTTCACCAGCGCCGCTTTTGTGCTTGCCTCTGCCGCCTGCATGCGCTGAGCAGCGGTATCGAGCGCCTGGAACGCATTTCGCACTTGTGCCTGGATGATCTGTTCGGTGCGCAGCCGCGTGAATTCAAGGCGCTTTTCCGCGATGGCATCAGCGGCGAGATTGGCCTGCGCCGTCCAGTTCCGCCCCGTGAAAACGAAGGTGATGCCCGCCTGGACCGACCGGCAATCTCCGCCGAACAGGCTGGAGAGGGACGATCCCAAGCCGCCTGCATGCAGACCAGGCAGGAGTGTCGGAGCAGGAAGGAACGGCGCCAGTGGATTCACGCCCGGCCTGACGCTCCCTGCCAGGCCCGCCAGCGAATAACTTGCCACCAGGTTGATCTGGGGCTTGACGAGATCTCCGTCCTGTTTCGTCTGCACCCGGACAACGGCCCGCTCGGCTTCGATGACTCTGAGCTCGGGGCGGAGGCGCAACGCCTGGTCCATGGCTTCCTTGATTTCGATCGCCGCCGGCGGTGCCACGGCCCCGCTGTCCGCCGGCACGATTTCCTCGTTCCACAGGCTCTCGAGCCGGTCGTGCGCCAGAAGCGTCTTCAGGCTGTTCTCGAACTCCGCAACCGCGCCCGCGCAGCGGTACAGGTCGTCGAGGCGGCTCTGGAACTCGGCTTCCGCGGCGGAAAGTTCGACAGCCGGAAGCGCCCCGGCCTCAATCATGCGCCGGATCTGTTCCCGTTGAACCTTCGCCAGATCGACGGCTTCGGCCGCCACTTCCGATTGTCTGCACGCCGCCACGAGATCCCAGTAGACCTGTTTCACACGCGTGATGACCTCGATGGCTTTGATTTCCAGTTGCGCCGTCGATGCGTCGCGTTCCTTGGAGCGAATCCTGATCTGCGCCCGTTCACCATCGATCTGCCGCCCGCGCATCAATGGCTGCGTGACCGTAAAGCTGAGCTGCGAGGAATAGAACGGGCTGAGCGATTGGAACGGATCGGTCGAGGTCACGCGGTTGTTGCTGAACTCTGCATCCAGCTCCAACCCGTTCCACCCGGTTTTTTGTCGCAGGGCGAGGATCTGCCCCGACGAATGCTGGTTGAGAACGCCGCTCGAACCCTGGAGCACGGATGCCACCGGCGTGTTGAAGTTGCCGAGCGAGGGCTGCCAGCGGACGACCGGATCGAAACTGCCCGAAGCCGCGCGTATCGCCTCGTCCGCGGCGTCCACATTCAGGCGCTCGATGGCCACATCCAGGTTGGCTCGAATGGCCAGTTCCACGGCCTGTTCCAGCGTCAGCCGCCGCTGCGCGAGCCCGGCTCCGATCTGGGGCGGAGCCGCGATTGCATCGTTCGCGCTCCATGCCAAGGCCGCCATCAGAAAGATCCAGAAGCTGTGTCGCATTTTATTTCCCTCCGCCGGCAATAATGAACGAATCGACGCGCAGGCCCAGCGGCAGTGGCGGATGGCCATCCAGTTCCACAAGCGTCTCAAGCACCTTGGTGTCGAGCTTCTCCGAAGGCTCGTCGGTCGGAACATTCTTTTTGCCCAGCTCGCGGCCGACGCTGACCACGCGTCCCCAGAACTTCTGCGGGCCGAACGCCTGGGCGGTGAAGTAGGCGCGGTCGCCGGGACGCAGCCTGGCCACGTCGGTCTCGTCCACGTCCACGCGCACGCGAAGGCGGGAATCGTCGCCGAAACTGACGATGGGCGTGTCACCCCTGTCGGACACCGTCTCGCCGGCCTTCCGGAATCGCCTCAGCACGCTCCCATCGAATGGTGCGCGCACCACTGTCTTTTCAAGCAGCGCTTCTGCTTCGGTCAACTGCGCGCGGGCCAGTGCCAGGCCGGCCTCCGCGCGTGCTCTCTCGTCGGCGCGGGCCGGCGCATCGACAAGAGCATGGCGTTGCATCGCCTGCCCCAGCCGGGCTTCGGCCACCTGGTATTCGCGTTCTGTGCGCTCCCAGTCCGACCGCGAAACATCGCCGGTCTGAAACAGCGATTGGCGCCGCGCCATCTCAGCCCGGGCGTTGGCCAGTACCGCCTCGGCTTCCTCCACCGCGGCCGCGGCCTCGCGGCGTTCCTGGTCGCGAGCTCCGTTGACGATGCGCTCGAGCTCGGCCTGGCGGATTGCAATCGTGGCGGCGGCCTCCCGAACTCGCGCTTCATACTCGGCATTGGCCAGCACCGCGATCACCTGCCCATGCCGCAGGTGCTGTCCTTCCTCCACCGTAACCTCCCGCAGCACGCCGGCAAGCTCCGATCCGATCTTGATCACCTCCGATACCGGCTCCACCTTGCCCGCCGCGCAGATTACGGCGTTGCCTGGCGCCCCGGAAACGGCCGCAGGCGGCGCCGGGCGCGTGGCGGTGCGGCCGTGAATCACGGCTGCCACAGCCGCGCCTCCCGTGATTAACAGTACCGACGCATAAATGATCCGCATTTTCATTGTTCCCCTCCCGCAAATTCATGAATCCGATCGCGCGTCAGCACCTCGCCTATGCGCCCGTCTTCGATGCGGACGATGCGGTCGGCGAAGCCTAGCGTGCGATTGTCGTGAGTAACGATCACCACCGCCCGTCCCTTGTCTCGCGCCAGGCTGCGCAGCATGTCCATGACGGCGCCGCCGCTGGTCTTGTCCAGCGCCGCCGTCGGTTCATCGGCCAGAATGATTGACGGTTCGCCCGCCAGCGCCCGGGCAATCGCCACGCGCTGTTTCTGGCCACCGCTCAAATCTGCCGGGAACGCGCCATATTTGTCGCTGAGGCCGACGCCGTCCAAGAGCGTGCGCGAGCGCCTGTGCGCCTCCGCGCCGCGAATCTGCTTCAAGTCCAGCGCCACCTCCACGTTTTCCGCTGCCGTCAGGGTCGGAAACAGGTTGAAGCCCTGGAACACGAAGCCGATGTGGTTCAGCCGCAGCGCCGGCAGTTCCCGCTCGCGCAGGCGCGTGATTTCACGGCCGGCGATCTTCACGCTGCCGCTCGTCGGGCGCAGGATGGCACCCATGATGGAAATCAGGGTGGTCTTGCCGCTTCCCGACGGCCCCATCAGCAGGGTCATTTCGCCCGGATGCACATCCAGGTTTACGCCGTCCAGGGCCCGCGCGGTGGCGGCACCCTCGGCATAGGTTTTCGTCAGTTCGCGCACTTCGATCGCAGGCGTCATGGATGATTCCCCTCCCGTTCTCGTTCAGCCTTTGAACACCATGGCCGGATCGATCTTGGT
This sequence comes from Terriglobia bacterium, assembly GCA_020072565.1. Taxonomy (NCBI): domain Bacteria; kingdom Pseudomonadati; phylum Acidobacteriota; class Terriglobia; species Terriglobia bacterium. The sequence goes on along the minus strand of JAIQGI010000094.1, from coordinate 8,369 downwards.
CACCTTGTTAATGGACACCATGGCCGCGCTCACGCACATCATCAGGGTGAGTCCGAACAGGCCCACCCGCACGGCATGGGGCAACACAATATTGGCGCCGCCGCCGCGGCTCGACCATTCCACGGCCATGGCGAGCGCAATCCCTACGCCGTAGCCGATCAGTGCGCTGATCACGGCCTGCTGCAGGATAATGCGATAGATGTAGCCGTTGGTCGCGCCCATTGCCTTCAGGGTGCCGAATTCGCGGATGTGATCGATCGTGGCGGCGTAGATCGTCTGCGCCACCACGACCACGCCCACCAGAAGCCCCAGCACGGCCGCCATAATCACCGTTACCCCTGCGCCCGTGCCGAACATCCAGTAGCGCGTGGTTTTTGAGCTGAATTCCGCCGTGCGGAACACGTCCACGTCGCTCATCCGCGCCAGAAGATCGGTCCGAAGCTGCTCCAGGTTGGTTCCCGCCGCCGCCTTCACCAGCAGGAACACCGTCTGGTTTTCGGCTGTTCCGGTGTAATGCTGCGCGTTCTTGAGCGACGCAAACACCAGCGGCGACGTGGTGAAGGTGCGGATCCCCTCGGTGAAGCCGACAATGCGCGCACGGATGTTACGGATCTCCACTGTCTGGCCCACGTGCGTCACCCCCAGCTTCTGCGCGTAAAAGTGGTCGATGATCACCGTGTCCGGCAGCTTGAGATCGCGCACTTCGCCCTGGCTCATGCGCCACGGGCCGCCCAGGCGGCTGTCGGGGTCGAATCCCACGATTTCGCAGCCCTCGACGGATCCGTCCGGACGCTTCCACTGGCTGAACCGCACGATATATTTCTGCACTTCGGCCACCCCAGGCACAGCGCGCGCGTGATACAGCTGTTTTTCTGAGAAAGAGACTCCCACCTCGATGTATTCCACACCCTTGGACGCGATCCAAAAATCCGCGCCGGAGTTATCGATCAGGTTCGAGGTGGTGGAAGTAAAGCCGATGAACAGCCCCGTCTGCACGGCCACCAGCACCACCGCGAAGATGATGCCCGTCAGCGTGACGGCCAGCCGGACCCGATCGTGAAACAGGTTGCGAACGGCGAGCGATGCCATGAACTTCATTCCTCCGTAACGTCGGTTATCTTATTAACATCGTTAATCATATAGGCAAAAAAAATGTCCTACTTGAGCAGCCCCCGCAGGGCCGTGTCGAGGGTCAGGTTTACCAGCCGCTCGTGTTCGATCCAGGGAAAGGCCGTGGCGTGGGTGATTTTGAGCGCCGTCACGCCGTGGATGACCAGCCATAGCGATTGGCTGACCGCCAGCACGTCGGTCTCGCGAAAAAGCCCTGCCTGGATGCATTCCGCGACGCCTTGCGTCAGGTATTGAAACGCCCGCGCTCCCGGACCCTGGGTCTTGACGACTCCATCGCATACCGCATCGCACGGAGTCATGAAGGCGACTCGATACTGGTCGGGGTGTTTTATGCCGAATTCAATGTATGCTTTGAGCCCGGCCTTCAGGCGCTCGACCGGATCCTCCCCGGCCTCATTGACTTTCTCCAGCCTCTTCGACAAGAGCGCGAAGGTCTGGTTACAGATCTCGTCGATCAATTCGCGCTTGTCGCGGAAATAAAGGTAAATGGTGGTGGGCGAATACTCGATCTTCTCCGCGATCCTGCGCATGGAGACATTCTCGTACCCCTCCTTGGCAAACAGCTCGCCGGCCGCCGCCAGGATTTCCAGCCGCAATTCCTCTTTCTGCCGATGCCGTCTCTCTGTCACGCCCATAATGAACAACGTCAATATAATTTACTCTGTTAAGTTTGTCAAATATTATTTTGTGAGCCGGGATGATTGAGGGGCTCTGCAGCACCCGACATCGCGGCCACAGCCGCAGTTCCTCCATCACAAACGGCGTCTTGAGCACAACGGGCAGGGTGAAGCCGGACCGCTGTGCTAAACCCCGCGTTTGCGCGCGGGGCCACTCACTGCCGACGCTTCGCGCTTGATCTGCGGAAGGTGCCAGGGCCATGAGATCCCGCAAGAAAGGCCCGAAGGCCGGCAGTAAGTAGGCCCGGCCGTAAGACCGGGATTCCAGCAGGTTCAAGAATTGAGCGCCGAAAGTGCGACGCAGATAGCGATTTGCGTATAGGGTTCAGGGCAAGCTGTCGCACTCCAGAGCGCTGGTGAAGCGCCCGCGCGGTGTGCTATCGCGCGCAGCGATCGATCAGCGACCGTTGTTGTCCGGCACCGTAGGGCAGGCGGAAAAGCTCCTGTTCATGGCCAAAAGCGGCTATGATTTCGCCGTGAATACGGATCTCGGCGTGAAGGATGCTCAAATGAATTTGATGGCCGCGCCCGGAAGTCTGGCCAGGGCTCAGCGCGATAACCGCGTGGCGTGGTTGAACCCGGACAGTTCCACAAGGAGAGTGCCGTGAAAATTCTGCTCATCGAACCTCCGAAGGCTCCCGTGACCATTGGCGGCGAAGAGGTGTTTCTTTTCGAGCCGCTGGCCCTGGAGTACGTGGCCGCAGGCGTCGCCGGAGATCACGATGTCCGCATCCTCGACATGCGTCTCGACAAGGGGCTTGCTTCAGTACTCGAAGACTTCATTCCCGACATAGTCGGATTCACCGCCTACACCGTGCACGTAAATACGGTCCGGCATCTTGCCCGCGACATAAAGAAATGGAACAAGGGGACGCTCACAGTGGTCGGTGGACACCACGCAACGGTCGCGCCTGCCGATTTCCTGGCGCCGGAAATTGATCTCGTGGTCAGCGGCGAAGGGATCGAGCCGTTCCGGGAAATCGTTCGTCGTCACGAATCCAGGCAGGGTTCGAAGGCATACCCGGCCTGGCGGTCCAGTCCGATGGGGGCCTCGTGATTAAGGATGCCGGCGCTGCGATCGACCTCGACGCAGCTCCTTTTCCTGCGCGGGCTCTGACAGCCCGATACCGGCGGCAATACTACTGCGAGTGGATGAAGCCGCTGGCCTCAATGCGCACGTCCAAAGGGTGTCCGCATCGTTGCATTTTCTGCGCCGAATGGAAGACCGCGGATGGGCGCTATTTGCGAAGATCGCCCGAACGGGTCGTGGAGGAGCTCAGGCAGATAGAGGAGGAGTGCGTCTTCTTTGCGGACGACGAGTCTCTCGTGGACATGGACCGCATGGCGCGCATGGCGGCGTTGATTGGCCAGGCCGGCATCCGCAAGCGCTACTTCCTCTATGGTCGCAGTGACACCATCGTGCGGCACCCTGATCTGTTGAAGGCATGGCGCGATGTCGGCCTCGAGCGCATTTTCGTCGGCCTGGAGTTCGTGCGCGACGAGGACCTCGCATACATCCGCAAGCGCTCGACGGCGAGCGACAACGAGCAGGCGATAAAAGTACTCCAGGACCTGGACATCGACATTTATGCTTCGTTCATCGTCCGGCCCGAGTTCGGCCGCGAAGACTTCGCGGCGTATCGCAGCTACTGTCGGAGACTCGGGCTCAACTTCGCTACTTTTGCCGTGCTCACGCCCCTCCCGGGCACAGACCTGTACGATGAGGTCAAGGATCGGCTGCTCACCCACAATTTTGATTACTTCGATTTCATCCACACCTTGCTGCCGACAAGCCTTCCCCTGGAGGATTTTTTCGCGGAATTGACGCGGCTTTACCGCAGCGCGATCCCTCCATGGAAGCAACTCCCCTTGCTGCGGCGATATGCCCTGCGCGACATTCCGCCGTTGCTGGTGAAATCGCGGCATGCCTTTGCCCGCCTGCGCACGGCATACCGGGACTACGATTCAATGCAGGATTAGTCCGGTGTGAAGTTCTCGTGTGCAGCACCCCGGTGCGGGAGCAGAAATCCCGCGGTTACCTGCAAGATCCTTCTCCTGAGCGTCGATCCGCCGAACTGGAACCGGAGCGGACGCGAGGACCGATCGGTGGCGCTCAGCGACCAGGGCCGGCGCTACTTTGCCGCTTTCTGTCCTTTGATGGTCTGGCGCGAGTGTGCTCCTTTCGTGACGTGGAGCAGGCATCCGTCCTGCCCGGGAAACCACACTTCCGCAAGCAAGTAATCCGTCACGTACTCGGTATAGGAAGGTTCGAAGTTCCCGACCACATCAAAGATGAGCTGGGGCTCGGCGAAGGGCGGGCTCGGTTGCGCCAGCGTCTTGAGGACCGTGATCGCGACTTCACTGCCGTTCGGTTCCTGGCGAATGGTGATCTGTTCGTTCCCTTTTCGGGCGATCCTGTAATCGCCGGCCGGGAACTTCTTGTCGCCCGCCTGGAACGTGAACGGGACCTTGAACGTTCCCTGGGCAAAGCAGACGCCAGCGCCTGCGACGAGGGTGAAAACCAGGACGGCAACGAGCAAAACGATAAGACGTTTCATGTCAGTCGATCCCTTCGGTCATAACGGGGAAATCAGCGTCCCCCGAGGTCGGCACGCCGTTCTTCATCGCATCCTCCATCGCTGCGACGAACGTGTCGATCTCCTCGAGCGTCGTGTAGACGTTCGGGGAAATCCGGAGGGCTTGATAGTCGAAGACCTGGTTGGGGGGAGCTCCGCCGACGAGCGCAACGACCACGATCCTGTATTTGTTCATCAGGAATCTCGCCAGAGATCTGACGTCGATCCCTTCGATGTTCACCGCCGCGACCGCCCATGTCTCGGCGGGCTCGCCGAGGTTCGACAGAATCTTGATGCGCGGATGGACCTTGAGCGCGTTCGCCCAGCGCAAGGTAAGGTAGCGTAATCGTGCCGCCTTGCGCTCGGCCCCGATGGCCTGATGGAAGGCCAGGGCTTCGCCGAGGCCGGCCCGGATGGCCCACGGGTGTGTCCCGATGGCCTCGAACTTGCGGATATCGTTGTCCTGTTGCTCCGGCGCGGCCTGCAACGGCCAGAATTTCGGGATCATTTCCCGGCGCATATACAGGCAGCCGTTCCCGATCGGCGCAAGCAGCCATTTGTGCAGGCTGACGCCGTAGGCGTCGCATTCGAGGTCCCGCAGTTTGAACGGGAACTGCCCCAACGCATGCGCGCCGTCGACGATCGTGACGATCCCTTTCGAGCGGGCCAGGCGCGAGAGCCTCTGCACCGGGAACATCTGGGCCGTGAGGTTGGTCACGTGACAGAAATGGAACACTTTCGTCCGCGGCGAAATCGCTTTCTCGAAACGTTGATAAAGATCGTCCTGGGTCGTCGGCACTGGGAATTGGAGGCGGGTCACCTTGATGCCGTCGCGGCGCATCCGCTGGTCCCAGGTCGTCAGCATCCGGGGGTAATCCTGCTCGGTCGTGATCACCTCGTCGCCCGCCTTGAGATCGATCCCGTTCTGGGCGATCTGGAGGGACTCGCTGGCGCCGCGCGTCAGGGCCATCTCCTCGGGGTCGCAGCCGAATTCGGCCGCCATCCGGAGGCGGATCGTCTGAACGTTCGCCGCAACCTGACCCTGATAATGGACGGGCAGCATATTGATCATGTCCATGTAGCGCCAGACCGCTTCGAGAGCGACCCGCGGGGTCGGGCAGGTGAAGCCGTTGTTGAGGTTGATGAGCGTGCGGTCGAGCTTGAAGGCTAACTGGATCTCCCGCCAGAAGAATTCATCTTTCGCGACCTCCGCCGGCGCCCGGTCCGCAATCGATTGGGCGGCGGCCGTGACGCGTTCGAGACCGCCGGCCTTCAGTGCATATGCCCCTGTCCCGAGGACACCGGCTGAACGCAGGAACGAACGTCGACTCCATATCCCAGATCTCATTTAGGGCCTCCTCGAATTGACGTTTGCAGCGATTGTAGACCAGGACTCGAAAAGGCGTCAAGGACGGGGGGAGAGGCCTATTAACTAATTTTCGATATCAGGGACGCCACCCTATTTCCCGATAGTGCGCAACGTGTCATCGGCGACACGCCGCTCGGTATCATCCCCAGCCACGCCGCCGGAGCCACGGAGATTGCGAAAGATTTTATTTCTTCACCTCCAGGCGTTTGAGGGCGTCGATCGCCGAGGACAGGCGGGGATCAATCTCCAGCGCCTTGCGATAGAATACGACGGCTTTGTCCCGGTCCCCTTTTTTCAGCCAGGCTTCTGCCAGAGAATCCAGGCAGTTGGCGGACTTCGGGAACCGTCCGGCGTTGTAATCGAGGATCGCAATCGCCTCCTCGACGCGGCCGGCGCCGAGGAGTGCGTATCCCAGGCTATTGATCGCGCCTTCCAGTTGCGGTTCTGACCTGAGAGCCTTGTCGAGCAGGTCGGTCATTGCGGCTCGATCTCCCTCGGCAATTTTGATCGCGGCCATCATGACCATTGCCTGAGGATTGTCAGGGAGGTGTTGCGAGTACAGTTCCACAGCTGTGCGCGCGCCTGCGAAATCACCCTGGCTTAGTGCTGCCCTGGCCAAATAAAAGAAGCGCTGGCCGGCAGTCGATTCCCAGTCGGACCGGCCTGGCATGAGCGCAATCGCCGTTTTTGTCGCCTGCCTCATGCCCCCCGTCAGAAAGGCCCGGGCGAGTTCCATGGCCGGCGCATCCAGCGTCGGGTAACGGAAATAGGCGGTGGCGATGGCCGGCCTCTCCAGGCCCATAACTTCGCGCGTGATCACGGGCGTGATAGCATGAGCATTGGCGCCGTTCATGAAAAAGACAACGCCGCGCTTGTTTCCGGGGAAAATTTCGAAATAGGCGTTAAAGTCGCCGTTGTCGCCCCAGTGCCACAGAGTTTTCCCCTTCTCGGTCTGGTTCACGCCGACTCCCAGCCCCCAGTAGAAATTGATTTCTCCCTTGCCATCCCTGCCGCGCACCGCAATCTGGGGCCGAATCATCTCCTGCCAGGTTTCCCGGCTGAGCCCCTCACCGCTTCCGAGTGCGACCAGGAAGCGGGCATAATCAGCGGCTGTGGTGTAGAGAGAGGCACCGACGAGCGGGACCGTGATCTTGCCGCGCTGCGTGCGGTGGCCAAGGATATCGTGGCTACCAGCAAACTGCTTGTCATAGGATTCCTGCCAGACATAGCTGCTGTTTTTCATGCCCAGCGGCTCAAAGACCATTTCGCGCATGAAATCGTTGAACGATCTTCCGGTGATCGCCTGAACGGTGACGGACAGGAAAGTGTAGGCTTCGCCCGAATAGCTGAAGCGCTCGCCCGGGTCAAATAGAAAATTCATTGGCCGCCCCCTGAACCAGTTGGGAAAACCGGTGCAGTGCGTCAGCACCATGCGCGGAGTGATTTTCTTGTCCCGGAGGTCCCCACCCTTTGTGGGCGGATAGGCCGTGTTCAGGTCCGCCTCAGAGATTAACTGCGCAAGCGGTTTGTCTAGATCAAGCTTCTTCAGGTCCACCAGCTTCATGACGCCGTAAGCAAAGACCGGCTTGCTCAGCGATGCAGCTTCGAAAACGGTATCATCCTTGACCGGCTCTCCGGTTTCGGCATTTTTCACCCCGAGGCAGCCTCGCCAGGCCACCCGGCCATTGTCGAGGACGGCTATGGAGATTCCCGGTACAAGGGCTTTGCGACGCAGCGGCGGAATTTTTCCCCCCAGTGCCTTTCCCTGGGCGCCGGCTTTCTGTGGAACTGTCGGGAGCGCTACCGTCAGGCTCGACACAAACACGAACACAAGCATGAACCGCAGAAGGTTGATGAGCTGTTGACTGAGCTTCGATCCGGTTTTCAAGGTTTGGCCTGCTTTCTCCAGGCGATTTTCAAAGGCCAGGTCGATATCAAATTCACTCGTTCGCCGGTTCCGGACAGAAATCCGCCCAGCCACCGGAGATCCTGTTGTCTAGACGAGCGGAACAGGGTCCCGGTTCCAACGGTTCTGAAAACGGGGGACCCTTGGGTGCACTCGAGCCACTCGCCAGTAACCCTCGCCTCATGATTCATTTCCTCAGAATTTTCAGAATTTTCATAAGCCATATCTGTGCCTGCACGATTTCAGCGCTGACAATCGAGTCAGCCGGTCAGACCACAGCCTGAGCGGGCTGCGCGGCAGAATTGCAAATTGTTTGCCCTTTGCGGCAGTTCACCTGACTCATCCCCGTGTGGTGAAAATAGTCAGCCGTGCCACAAATGACGGCAAGGACGTAATTGGAGCAGCACGCCGGCCAGCTTTCCTGGACTGTCTTTCGGGACGACCAACTTGTCGGTAGCAATAAGTCCCATAAGGTGAAAAAACTCAGCCGATCCGCAAACGGCTGAAGCAGCGGGTCTTGCTCCGGATGGCGGAAACCCTTGGTGCGATGCTTCACAGGGGAAATCGGGTCGCGTCCCACTGCTGTCCCACTGAGCAAATTTAGAAATCTAGCAACCCACAGTGTTCCATTGAGTTGCATCAAGAAACGACCGTAATCGATTTGAATTGCGATCTACACTTCGGCCTTCCGACTTTATGCAGAAAGGGGA
>JAIQGI010000093.1 GCA_020072565.1 Terriglobia bacterium | reverse complement strand
ATGAGCCCCCTTGGCACGAGCTGAGGGGCTTGGCAACCCATAGAAATGCCCGGAATTTCGCGCACCGGCGTGGCGGCAACGCGGGAGCGGAAGTTTCAGGGCTTAGGCGAACGGTTGTCCGTGGAAATCCAGGCTAGCCCAGACCCGAAAATCGTAGCTCGGATTTCTGATCCTCAGCAATGGAACAAATACAGCTACGTCAGAAACAGTCCATTTGTGTATGTGGACCCGGACGGCCGCGATCTCCACATCGTCGTTACAAATTTCGTAGTCGGTGAAAGCTACGTTAATCGGTATACGGCTTCAGAAATTCGTAATAATCCACGACTTGCCCAAGAGCAGGAAAAAGTCCCTACTTATCGCGTGACATTTTCCAACGATTCAGGGTCAAATTATGAAGCTATCGTTACCCGTGATTCAAACCGAAATGGCCCGACGAGTAAGACGAGAGGAGATTACGGTTCCGGCAATGAGGCTCCTCCCGGTGTTTATGCTGGCGCCGTGCGCGATGACGGTGCGCTTGGGTATCGCATAGAAGTTCGTGATGCAAAGGATTCCACTAGTGCAATAATAGCCGGACCTGATGGACAACGGTCATATATTCAGATGCACATTGGGCCTGGTTGCTCCGAAGGATGCATGTTGCTAACAGGAGGCCAGCCGGGCAGGGACGAGTTTCAAAAGCAGGTAAAGGCACTTATAAATGAGGATATTAAGAACGAAAACGGTTCTGCAATCAGCATTATAATCGTAAATCGAAATGTTCGAAGGTTGGGTGCCTCTATGAGAGGCCTAAGACAAGAATTGGAGGCCGATTTTTCAATCTAAAGTCCGCATCCCAGGCGTCATAGTAATCCCCGATTGTCTGCGTCCCACTTTCCTGGACTCTTGGAAACAGCTGCGCATGGTCATCGGTCTTAGGTCCAATAATCAGGCCTGTTTTGTTGATGTAAGCGGGAATCTGAAGGGTGAAGAATTATCAAAATTCCGACCCGTGAGCACCATGGCGTTGTCAGTCCCCCATCCCCCATCCCCCAAGACATCACGTTTTGGCACGGTTCGGAGGTTCCGCCTGCCTGGGGCGAGCAAGCAGACTCTGGTTGTCCGGATTCTCGGGAGCCAGCTCGGCGGGGGAGGAGGCGGCATCGCCTCGGTCCCACTCATTAAATCGCTGACCGTGGCATTTGAAGTCACCGCCCGCTAGGCGGAGTCGCGATGAGTGGTCTCGGTGCTCATCTATTCCAGAGCGTGGCAGCGGACACGCTTCCCAACCAGACGATTCCTCCCAATCGGCCAGCTGGCAGAACCCGGCACAGTGATACCGGGAGGGGTTTTGTCCGGATACGCCCACTATACGCCCTCGTGGCTGAAACAATGGATCTCAGCCTTCCCAGAACGGAACGGGACAACTACGATTTGGATCGGCCAAGGGCCTACGATCCAGGAACATTATGCCTAATATTAAAGTGTTGGTCGGCGAAACCCTTAACGGGAACCAGACGCAGGCAAAGGCGGAAGATTCATGCGACGCAGCAATTCTGGGAAATGCGAGTCCTTGCGCAGAGTCGCGAATGCCGGGTTAACCGTGATCCAAGGAACCCAGGCATGGTGGGGCTCGTAACCCAGCCATCGGAAGGCTTCGTCCATATCACCGAGAGCTATGCAGATTTGGAATCTCCAAGTGACATTAAATGGTGTAGGTTTCTGCTGATTTAATTCCGCCAGCAGCTTTCGTGCTTCTTCCCTTCGGCCGGCAGCAGCATAGATTGGCCCGACATGCCATCGATAGGTGCTGGAGAGCTCCCCCGCCTTTCGGGACGCAGCGATGGCGTCGTCATACATTCCCCTGAGTTGGTAGGTATTTGCCAGGAAAGCATAGCCTAGCGGGTATTCAGGAGCCATCTCAATAGATTTCAGGGCTTCGGCGGTCGCCTCTTCGTATCGACCCTCATAAGCGTATAATAGTCCCAAATGACTGCGTACCTCTGGAGCGAACGGATTCAATTCCCAAGCTCTTTTTTGGTCTTGTTCGGCTTGCTCCATATGGCCGAAGAGAACATGAAGCCACGCACGGTGAAAATAGGCCTCGGCTAGGCTGGGATTGATATCCAGGGCGCGATCGAAGTCCCGAAAGGCAGCATCCCAGTTCCATTCCTTGTAGCCTTCGACCATAGCCCTGGCTGCGTAGACCTCGGCAAACGTGTTGTCCAGTTTGAGCGCGGTCGCTGCGGCAGCCTTTGCTTTTACCAAAGAGTCCTCCTGGGCTTCGGCACTGTGAGCTATCTCGCAATAGCCCAATGCCAGCCCGGCGTTCGCCAACGGATCCGCCGGATCCTTATCTACGGCCTCCTGGAAGTACGTCAGCCCCGTTTTGGCTTCCGACAGTGTTCCCTTGTTCAGGTGGGACATACCCCTCAGATAGGCCTCGTAGGCTGCGGAGTCAACTTGGCGAGCACTGGCGAGACGCGATTCTTCCTCCGGCGTAAGCCTGACCTTGATCGCCCCTGCGACCGCCCGCGCCAATTCGCTCTGAAGCGCCAAAACACTGGCGAACTCTCGCTCGTACCTATCAGCCCACAACTGCTGGCCCGTTGCCGCCTCATACAACTGGGCAGTTACGCGCACGCGGCTGGCCTCGCGCATCACCGATCCCGTAAGCACTGCCTCCACATTTAAGGCACTGGCGATCTCCTGCGGCGTCTGATTGGTCCCTTTGAACTTCATTGCCGACGTCCGTGCGGTCACCCTCAGGCCTTTGATCTTCGAGAGAACCGTGATCAGTTCTTCGGTCATCCCGTCCGCGAAGTCCTCCTGCGCGCTGTCGCCGGAGAGGTTCGCCATCGGCAGGACGGACAGCGAGCGAAACCTCGGTGCCCCCAAAGTGCCAATCAGTCGATTGCGTACACCCTCGAGGTTCAGGCCCGTCAGAACCGCAATGATGGTGACCGAGGCTACGCCCAGCACCGCCGCCAGCGCTAACCATGCCCTGCGAGATAGCCCACGCCTTTTGCCCACCCAGGCCGGAACGTCGCCGCTTGATTGAACCGCCTCCAGTGCTGCCCGTACCTCCGCGCAGTGCTGGTAGCGTCGATCCGGCTCCTTCTCCAGACACCGCTCGATGATCGTTATCAACCCAGGCGGCAGCGGGCCTGTCCGTCCCGTCGTAAGCGGCAGAGGGGTCTGACTCAAGATGGCCGAGCTCAGCTCGAACGGCGTCCGCCCTTGGAACGGCCGCGCGCCAGTCGCCATCTCGTACAGTGTCACGCCCACTGCCCAGATGTCGCTGCGGCTGTCCACAGCCTGGCTACGCAACTGCTCCGGCGACATGTACGCCAGCGTCCCCACGGTGGTCCCATCGGAGGTAAGAGCCGTGATCGTTTCCTTCGTACTCTCCATTCCCCCTGACGGAACCAACTGCTTCGCCAGCCCGAAGTCCATCACCTTGGCATGGCCGGTCTGCGTCAGCATGATGTTGGCGGGCTTGATGTCCCGGTGGATTATCCCCTTCCCGTGCGCCGCCTCGAGCGCCTCCGCCACTTCGATTGTGATCTGCAGCGTATCCTTCAGCGGTAATGGCCCCATCACCAGTTTATCTTTGAGCGAGTGGCCGTCGACGTGCTCCATCACGATGAAGTCACGCCCGTCGGATTCGGCCACTTCGTTAATGTGGCAGATGTAGGGATGGTCCAGCGCCGCTGCAGATCTGGCTTCACGGATGAACCGCTTGCGTGCAGTGGGGTCCTTCTGCATCTCAGGGGGGAGGAATTTCAAGGCGACTTTGCGATGAAGCGATGTGTCGTCGGCAAGAAACACTTCTCCCATGCCTCCCTGGCCCAGCTTGCTAATGATCCGGTAGTGCGAGATAGTGTTGCCGATCATGGAGCATTTCTCTGCCGGCACTTCACGCGATGCAATTAGAACGATGTGGAATCACTGGGATTATAATCGATTCGGTTCGGCCTGGGGTAGCTGAATCAGCCACACTTGTTGGGATTTTGAGGGTTTGCAGACGGGTGAGTTGTCCATAAACGGTCCTGTGGGAAGTTGACGAATTAGTAACGCAAAACCTGCTGCGCCGGCGCGCGATGGCCCGCCTCCGGCTTGAGGGCCAGCTGACAGCCAATACTTCCTTGAGGGCCGTTTTTTACGGGCCTGCCGGTTTCCGGTATCGGACTCACTCGCGTAAGTGCCTTGGATTCAGCTAGCCAGGGCGGAACTGAGTCGACTATAATTGCAGCAATCTATCTTTTTCTGGCTGCAGAGTGCGAAGAGCCAGTGGAGGAATTCTCCATGATCGGCAAGAGCCTCTCGCACTACCGGATCACTGAAAAGCTTGGCGCAGGAGGCATGGGCGTCGTCTACCGCGCCGAGGACACCAAGCTCGACCGCCAAGTGGCCATCAAGGTGCTGCCGGATATATTCAACAGCGATCCCGAGCGTTTGGCCCGCTTCGAGCGTGAGGCCAAGCTGCTGGCATCGCTGAATCATCCCAACATTGCCACAATCCATGGCCTGGAGCAGGCGGAAGGACAGCAGTTCCTGGTGATGGAGTATGTGGAGGGACGGCCGCCGAAAGGGCCCCTGCCGGAAACCGAGGCGGTGAAAATAGGCATCGAAATCGCCGCCGCGCTCGACGCGGCACACCGGCGGGGGATCGTGCACCGGGACCTGAAGCCGGGCAACATACTGGTCTCGAAGTCCGGCGTCAAGCTGCTCGATTTCGGGCTGGCGAAACTACAGGCCTCCGGGCCGCAAGCAATTTCCGAAACCACCTTGACGCAGCCGCTCACCGGCGAGGGCGCCGTACTTGGGACGCCGCAATACATGGCTCCGGAACAGGTGGAAGGCATGCCGGCCGATGCGCGCACCGACATCTTCGCGTTCGGCTGCGTGCTCTACGAGATGCTCACGGGCCGCCGCGCCTTCGACGGGAAGAGCCCGGCCAGCGTGGCCGCGGCCATTCTGGCCGGCGAGCCGCCGCGGATTCACGAACTCCAGCCGATGACCTCGCCCGCGCTCGAGCGTGTGGTGAAGACCTGCCTGGCGAAAGATCCGGACGATCGCTGGCAGTCCGCCCGGGATCTCAAGCACGCCTTGCAAGGGGTGCAGGAATCGACCGGCGCCCCGGCCTTCGCGAGACCGCATGCACGGGCCGGGTGGATCACCGCCGGCGTGCTGTTAACTGCGGCAGCGGCTCTCGGATACCTGGCTTTGCACCGCGCTCCCGAGGCGGCGCGTCCCGTCCGATTCACTATCGTAGGCCCCGAAGACACCACCTTGCGGGAACCGAGGGTATCGCCTGACGGCGAGCGCATCGCCTTCAGCGTCGCTTCACCCGGCGGGAGACCCCAGATCTACGTTCGCAGGCTGAACTCTTCCGAACCGGTGTCGGTCCCGGGAACGGAGGGGGCGACGGACCTGTTCTGGTCCCCAGACAGCCGGAACATCGGGTTCTTTGTCGACGGACGCCTCAAACGAGTGGACCTCGCCGGAGGACAGCCCCAGACACTCTGCACGGTACTAGCCGATGTGACCTACGCAGACTGGAACCGGGACGACGTAATCCTTCTTGGAGGAAAGCGCAGGGGGCTCATGCGAGTGCCCGCGCAAGGCGGAGCTCCTGAATTGGTGACCATGCTCGACCCCAAGAAGCGGGAATTGGACCACATCGCCCCGGTGTTCCTGCCCGATGAAAAGCGCTTCGTCTACATCACCGGTCTAACGCAGGGTCAACTGCAGGCAAAATGGGGATCCCTTGACGGCAAAGAGTCGGGTGAACTGCCGCTTCAATCCGCGTTGCTTCAGTTCGTGCCGCCCGATTCTCTGTTGTTCCCCCGCGAGGGCATGGTGTTCGCGCAGAAGCTGGATGTGAGAAGCATGAAATTCGCCGGTGAGCCCCGGATGGTCGGTGGACCGGTGCGGGCGAATGTCAACAACCTCTATCAGTTCTCGGCTTCCGGCAATGGCGTCCTCGCATGGGTCACAGCGCCCGCCCGTACCGTCTCGGAGCTGGTTTGGTTTGATGCCTCTGGCCGGCGCATCGGAGCGGTTGGACCGCCAGCCTATTACGGCAGTCTCGCCCTTGAACCCGATGACAGCCGATTGGCCGTGGATATTTATGATCCGTCCACGAAAACGCGGGATATCTGGATCCTTGATCTGAACCGCGGCCCCAGGACCCGCTTCACCTTCGATCCAGCCAACGACATGGACCCCGCCTGGTCGCCGGATGGCAGTCGGATCGCCTGGACCTCGGACCGCAAAGGTGTGCGGGATCTCTACGTAAAATCAGCCAGTGGCACGGGCCAGGACGAGCCCCTGTTGGTTTCCTCCATGCCGAAGAATATGGAGGACTGGTCCAAAGATGGTGGCTACCTGTTTTTCAATCAACCGGTTGAGGGAGGTCCCGAGCTCTCGATCTTCGCCCTTCCGATGGGCCCCGGAGCGGAGCGCAAACCCTTCCCGGTCCGCGCCACCGAGTTTTTGGAGCGGCAAAGCCAGTTGTCACCCAAGTCGAATTTCCTTGCTTATACTTCGAATGAGTCCGGCAGGCAGCCCCAGGTCTACGTCCAGCCCTTTCCGCCCTCTGGCGGCAGATGGCAGGTCTCGCCCGCCGGCGGATCCGAGCCCCAATGGAGGTACGACGGCAAAGAGCTTTATTACGTGTCCGGCAACAAGCTTCTGGCGGTCCCGGTGAAGACGGACGGCGCCAGCTTCGAAGCGGGCGTCCCGCGCGTCCTGTTCGAGGCCCGCTTTGCCGGTGGGGGACGGCGGAATCGATACGTGGCCGCGCGCGACGGCCGTTTTCTGGTGAACACGCTGCCGGAACAGACCCAAACCGAGCGCTCCTCCATTAGTGTTCTGGTGAACTGGCAGGCCTCGGCCGGGAAGTAGCACTGGCCCCGACCGGCAGCTGAGAGCCAGGAACTTCCGTACTCTCTTTTGGCTGAACAAGTGCTGCAGGGTACGTGATCATGCCGTCCGGATGGCGGACGCCCGGTTCCATCCGGAGACCCCTGGATGCAGCTCTATTCTTGCTCTGTTCCATGATTTCGTTTTCGCCTCACCAGTTTTGAGCGGCACAAAATGCCCGAAACATCCGACTCCCTGTGTTGCTTTGTGTTGCTATCGGGTGCCTAAAAGTAGTCACCTCCCAACGATTACGAGCCGTGTCTTCTGGTAGGCATGGAGGTAACCATCGCTTCGGCTGACGGCGCTTTGGTTCCTGTTCGCGGCGTGTCAGGGACAGGAATATGTTCATGGAGGCGAGCGTGCGAAGTATTACACAATGCTTGAAGGTCAGGTCAAGGATAGCACATTTGTGAAGTTTCTTCGGGACCGAGGCGCAAAATTGGAAACGGATGCGAACGGATTGTTGCGAATATATGTGCAGGAAACGCCGGAAACCATTCCTGCAGTCGTCAAATTTCTTGGGCTTATGAAGACGCGGATGAGAGTGAACCTGGAAAATTTGATGAATGTCAATACCACACGGGATGCCAAGGGGAAAGTTAATCCTTATCGGAGAAAAGAATTTTTGATCGATAAGGATGGGAACGCATCCGTTGTGAGCGATGAGGCATCTCCAATTATACGATACATTCCAGGTCATCCTCATGCGGATGAGGAAGGTTATGTTTCATTTCCAAATGTCTCTGTGAGCGAGGAAATTGTGGAATTAGATGACGCGTTGCGAGAATATAATCTTGCTGAAGCTCTGCTGGAACGATGTTTGCCGGGCAACTATGTTCCGGACTATTCGATTCAAATGGTGAGGTGGTTTGCTGAGCATTTCATCTGGGAGATTGAGGAAAATCGAGATCAGTTGGATCGGATCGAACGAAAACTGGATGCGCTGAAACCTGCCAAGTAGTGCGCTATGCGCTGGGTGCTGTTCTGCGGTGTCAATGCTGAAGCCCTCATTTATGTTTCCCGAACCATCATCTTCACTTAAATGGCTATGATACTGCGCCTTTTGCAGGGGTTTTCCAATTGAAATATAGGCAATCCCCCCAGATACGGCGTTGTGGTAAGTCGGGTTTGATTTGCAGGAACACTTGCCAGCCCCGTCGTTCCGCGCTGCACGGATTACTTTATTGTACAGTCGCGCCATCCGTGTCTCCTGGAGTCGTGATTAGCACGCTCTTAAGGAACTTCGGCTCCAGCGCTGCCGCGGCGCGGTTGAGTTCCTGCCGCCGGATGTGGGAATGCGGCTCGCGCGGAACATTTTCATTCGTCAGCCGCTTGGCGACCTGTGCCGAGATGTGGCCGATTTGAGCACCAAAGGAGAGTGGCACCGGCTACCGCGGAGCGGTTTCATCCATCGCCTTTCATCAGAACCAGCGGGCCACCCTCACTTGCGGTCGTACCCGGGTGGGCCGCAGAAGTCAGGCAGTTTAAACTTCCTACACGTTCGTTTCCATATACGCCTCCAAAGCCTCCATGACTCGAGGGATTTGGACACACTTCCGCTAACTCATGCTTTCGTCTTGTTCTCTGTATTAGCAACTGCATACAAAATAATGGAACTTTGCGACCAGTTGGCAAGAATAAGACATAGGAACTACCATAGGCATCGCAAGAAGCTGTCCGTTCTTCTTTGGGAGCAGAGTCCGTGAGTCGCGGGCAAATACAGGTCATGCTGACGGCAATTGTGGTATGCATATTTGCTGCCGACGCGCAGCAAGCGGAGGACATTCGCCAGATCGAATTCAAGGCCACCCAATCCGTATTCGTAATGGCGGTGAAAACTTCCAGCCAAGTGGAAAACGTGCTTGGCGATAGATATTTCCGCAATGTGATCCAGGCATCATGCGACTCGACAAGCGAGCGGACCTTGTATCGGGGCTCGCGGCAGCCTCAGTCGAGTCCCGGACCCAAGACGCTTGAGCGGTCTGCCCTGTCGGGCAATCCGTTGATAAGCACCGACCCCCTGCTCAAGACCAAAATCGAGGATGAGTTCAGGGCACAAAAGAAGTTTAGAATCGCGCCGACCGCCGAGGGCGCCGATTTCGTGTTTTTTGCTTTCAGCAAGTACCCAGCCATATGGATACAGGCATCAAATCCCGATCCAGCGACTGGAGAAAGTGCCAAGGTCGCCTATGGCAGCTATGGAGACTCGCCATATTCAAAACAACTCGTGCAGGTATTTGTGTTTGTAATGCCGGCGGCTGCGTACATGCAGGTCAGGAAAGATGTCTTGACATTGAGCGATGCCGCCCAGTGGCAGGGTTACGCAAACGGCATGGGATTCTCGCCTAAGTGCACCAGTCCTGCGCAGCAATCCGCCGCACGGGCTCTGGTCAAGAAGTTTCACGATGAGGTATTGAAGAAACAGCGGTCCGAACGTCCGCCAGCCGCGAATCGGCAGGCACAAGTTGAGGCAGAGAAAAAGCGAGCTCCCGATGATAAAAGGTCTGTATCGGACCTGCCATCGGCTGCAGGAGCTGGAACCACCATCAAGGTCGATACATCGCTGGTCGTGGTTCCGCTAACTGTGCTTGATGGTCAAGGCCAGTTCACACCGGATCTGGCGCGGCGCGATTTTCATGTTTTTGAGGATGACGTAGAGCAAGAGATCAGCCATTTCAGTTCTGCGGAGGCGCCGTTTAGCGTTGCGCTGTTGCTCGACACCTCCAGCAGCATGAGTCTCAGGCATGAGGATGTCCGGAGCGCTGCGGGGGCTTTTGCTGCCCAGCTACAGGATCAGGACCGATTGATGGTCGTCTCCTTAAACAGCGAGGTTTATGTGAACGCGGAATTCACCGGCGACCGCGCTCAGCTTGAGCAAGCGATCGGCCAAACGCGTGCCGGCGGGGGAACAAGGCTTTTTGATGCTCTGGACCTCGTACTCACCGAGCGGCTCAGCCGGGTTGTGGCACGTAAAGCCATTGTTCTTTTTACGGACGGTGTCGACACGGAGAGCAGGCTGGCTGACGCATCGCGAAGCCTTAAGCTTTCCGAAGAATCCGGAGCTCTGATCTACACAATTCATTACGACACATCGACCGACGTGCCGGTAGCGCCGGGGTCGCTCAAAATCAACGGCAGGGCGCTCGGCGCTCAGACCACCAATGCTTCCGCGGTCGGAATGGAAGCATACCGTCAGGCATCCCAATACCTTGCTGACCTGCCTGAGCGCACAGGGGCGCGCGCTTACCAGGCGAAAACTATTGACGAGCTAAGGCATGCCTTTTTGCAGATCGCCGAAGATTTGCGTCAGCAGTATGAGATCGGTTACTACCCAATCAACGCGTCGCATGACGGTTCTTACCGACATATTCGTGTTCAGGTGGACCGCCCCAACGTCACTGTGCGCGCACGCCCAGGGTATCGTGCGGCATTGAACAGGCGGTGACAGTGATGTTTCCGGTATCCTCCGGCTGTGCCTGATGCCGGGTTGATTCTTCTAAACGGGGCTTCCGCTTCCATGCGGTGGTTCAGATATAAGTGACACTTCTGACTTAGGAGAAATCATGAAGAAGAAAATGTCTATCCTGTCTTCTATATTCGGTGTGTCCATCCTCGGCCTGTGCTCGGCGGCTGCTGCCATCACTGATTTCTCGGGCACCTGGGTCTTGGATCACAGCAAGTCCCAGGGACCACTCGCACAAAGTATTTGGACTATCACGCAAAACGACAAGGAAATCTCAATCTCGGTCGATGACGTAATTCAATTTGGACCAGAGTCCTCCGGCTCGAAGCGAGGCACGAAAACCTATAAGCTGGATGGCAGCGAGACCACCAAGGAGGCGACATTGAACTCTATCGGTGTGCCGGCTCCGGAATCTTCTCACCAAGTCAGGACGACCGAAAAGGCGAAATGGCTGGACGGCGGCAAGGTTCTTGAATTAGTCCGCCTAACGGAGCGCGGCGATGAGAAAGTCACCGAAATCGACCGTCTGGAATTGACCGACAACGGCAAAACCCTCAAGGTAAAATCCACCTCGGAGTCCACCTCGTCTACCATTCCAAAACGTCAGGGTGGAGATTACATCTATACGAAAAAATAGGTCCATCTACGGAACACCTGCCGAGGCGCTCTTTCCTGACAGACTGGCGGCTTCAGCGCACCCCTGGTGTGATAGAACAGGTCTATCGCACTTGCATCAGGATCAGGGTCCGATTGGAAGGACGTGAAAAAGTGGTCAATGTACGTCGGGACAACCTCCTCTCGGACGAGGATGGATGAAAGCATTCGGAAGGTTCCCGATAGGGCGGCAACCATCCCCAGGGGCAAGTGTCCGTATACGCGTTTATCGTTCACGTGCCCAAGCGTGGGAGCCAGAGATTTCTACAAGTGCATCAAATTCAGCTATAAACGGCTGCAACAGCGGATTATAATGAGGAAATCCACAGGTGCTCCGAATACATTTCGCGAGACACACACTGCAGGTTACATGCGCAGCATCTGCAGGGGGCAATCATGCGACACAATTGGGTAAAGTGCACAATCGGAGTCTTTGTGATCCTCGCGCCGGTGCTGTTCACCATAGTTGCCATCGCCGAATTGTCGATCGGTTCGGGAATAAGAGCCTGCAGTCAAAAAGCACAGTCATATTTTCACGGCAAGCGAGTCGAAGCCCTTATCGCGATGGTAGAGTGCGAATCATGCTATCTGCAGGACAGAAATGACGCCGTCTGGACGTTGGGCCAGCTTGACGATCCACGCGCCTTGCCGGTCTTACAGAAGTATTATGCGGGGACGAGGGGCTACCAGCCGAACAATCTCAGCCAAGACAGGCTTCGAATCGCGTTACGGCATCTCCGGCATGACGATCACAATCGGTTCGAGTCCGTTTTATAGCGCTGGATGTTGCCAGTCGAAAACTGAAGCTTCTTTCCCTAACTATCTAACGCAAATCCGCGAAACTCCCACGAAGTCGCGATCTGGGAAGTTACGGACCCGCTGTGTTGGATCAGGGGGCGAAAAGTGGCATACTCGTACAATGAGAACTTGCGCCTTCGACCTAGCGCGCCGGAGGATTGTAGATCTCAATGGTCGGTTTTCTCGTTGATCTGATGCAAATCTCTCAGCATCCGATCAGTCTCGGCACGCGAGCGCCGGTCAGCCACGAGGTACAAGACCGCGGTACCGATTTCCACCGCAATAAACAGGGGCACAAACCAGCCGTAGGCACTTTCCGGCACGAAAATAACAAACACGAAGATATATGCAAATGCGACAGAGATGAGTAAGCCAAGCAGTCCCTGGGGACCTTCGCCCTCGGTGCCGCTGGAACCAGTACCAATCGTCGGCTTCACTGGGCACTTCCTTCCACGCGTTTGGATGCATTTGAATTTGCTACCATTATACTCCTTCGCATCGCAACACGGCAAAGAAATCTGTAGCCGGCGGTATAATCGGCTTACCGGACAAGTGGCCTATGCTGCCGCATCATTCCGCCGCGCTGCCGGAAACACCACTAACCGCCCGGAACTGGCTATTGAAAAATAATTGGCCGAGTAAGCGATTGGATCACCATGAAATATTGGAACTTCCCTCCTTTGCTGCAATGGGGGCAAAAAGTGATCTCCCGACATCCACGCAACAATCGATTACGGAGCATCAACTATGTCCGTAACGCGCCGAGGTATGAGTGCGGCCAAAAAGCCAGGCAAGATGATTGGGAGAAATGCATATGCGACGATTTGCATATACGAAGCAGTTTATGGTGTACCCCAAAAACTGGACAGGTGATTAAGGTGTAAAATCGCTGCCGCCTCGGAGGAGCGAGCGATGAAAAGAGAGCGGAAGCGGTATGATGGGACACTCAAGGCCAAGGTAGCGGTGGAAGCGATCAAAG
>JAIQGI010000092.1 GCA_020072565.1 Terriglobia bacterium | reverse complement strand
CGCAAAAAGCAGCGAGAC
The DNA here is from genome assembly GCA_020072565.1 of Terriglobia bacterium. Classification (NCBI taxonomy): domain Bacteria; kingdom Pseudomonadati; phylum Acidobacteriota; class Terriglobia; species Terriglobia bacterium. Next base: position 16,446 of record JAIQGI010000092.1, on the reverse strand, counting down.
TTTCCCACATTTCCCACAGGCCCTACTGGTTTTTTATTTTCTGATGTAAAGACAAAAACACCAGGCAGCGAAAGCACCTTAAGAAGGCCGAGTTTTTGTCTAGACAATGGGGTACACCTTAGTTTTGACGGCGCTCGATCACAGCGTCAAGGTAGCGGTTGAATGGAAGGGCGGCGAAGTCAGCGAGCTGGAAGTTCATTGTCACCGGCGTGACGAACCCATGCTGACAACACGTCTGGCAAGAGGAACTGGACGATACTCAGATCGCGCGTGTTACGCTGCGCGCTCAAGCAGGCGAAGAATTGCTGACTGTGGCAGGGCTATTGGATGTGGGTTTCCCCGCTTTTTTGTTGAGTCCCCTTTCAATGTGGCCGGGCCTTCCGTTCCCGTTTGATGCTATATAACGGGAACGGAAGGAATCCGGATGTTATTCGGTCTTTTGTTTGCCTGATTGATCCTCGACAATTGCAAACCCACGGGCCGACCGCTGGACTTTGCCGTCTGAGCAGAGTTGTCTCAGGGCAAAAACCAGGCGCTGATTGCGCACCTGCAATTTGGCACGGAGAGCTTCCACGGTGCAGGATTCCCGGGCGTTGGTAAGCAACAGCATGATTCTGGAGAGGAGCGGATCCGCCACAGGGACTTCCGGATCGACCTGAGGCGCCATTTTCAGTTGAACGCCGAAGGATAGGCGGAACAAGCTGTTGATCCAGCAATCACGGGCTCGTCAGGATTCCGCTCGCAGCGTCTTCGCCTACTTCCGATAAGGGGCCGATGTCAACTTCCGGGGCAAAGTCCCCTGAAATCACGTCCCGGAGGGCATTATAAGCCATAACGGCAGAAGAGGATGCCGAATTTGGGAACAGCTTCAGTATTGCCGGGCGCTTTACGCGATCGCCGGATTTCTGGGCGCGCTGGCGCTGACCGTATGCGGCATTTTCGGCGTGTGCTCGTACTCGGTCGTGCAGCGACGGAAGGAATTCGGAATTCGCATGGCGCTGGGAGCGGACAAGGCGCGCGTGACCGGCATGGTGCTGTGGCAGTCATTGCGGCTGGCCGTGGTTGGCGCGGGCCTCGGCACGCTGGCAGCGCTAGCGTTGGCGCGCGTGACGGCCCACTACGGCTGGTACAGAGCCGGCATTGCTTTCTCCGTGAAGCAACTCGACGTCTTCGATCCGGCCGGCTACGTCGCCGCCGCGCTGGTGGTGATGGCGGCGGCGATCGCTTCAGCGTTGGTGCCAGCAAAACGGGCCGTGAGCGTGGACCCGGTGCAAACCCTGCGTTGCGATTGAAGTGCGGGCCGGGCGCGAAGGGCGGTTCGAAGCCGGCACCTGGCTTCCCAGCCAACTAGTGTTTCAGGGTCATTGTACCACAACGGCGCTATACGTCCGCATGAAGCCGAATTTGCCGGAAACGCGCCTTTGTTGGGAACCGTTACGAGACTGAAGGCTCTTTATTGTCGATTGTAGGCCCAAATCAAGGTAGGGGAACAGGTATCTTCTTCAACCTTCCCAGTTAAAATTACATCCAGTTTATTGGATATGATCTGTTCCAGAAGCGAATGTGCGCGTTTTGTTCGCCAATCCAAAACTGCCTCGGTTTTGTTCTTATCAAGAAGAATGATGCCAGGCCTGCCAAAACAGCTAGTGCCATTTTCAAGGATGAAGTGATCCTCGCACTGTGTTTGAATTTGTATTTTTTCTTCCTTGGTAGCTTCCCGTATTTGGTCATGGTCAAATATTAAATCTCGGAGCACGCCGCACCTTGCTTTCGGATCCTTGGCAACGAATTTGGAAATTCTGCCGCTAATTCCCTCGACGCGATCGTTGGAGTAATCAGGTATGAAATTTGAAAGACTCTTCGGCCTTGGAGCCAGCTTGCGTCCACCGAGGGCGGCGATTTTTTGATAGGTCAATTCGTGGGATGTCCGTTCTGGGTTGCGGAGTCGTCGCCAGAATCCGGCTTTTAACTCATAGACATCTATAAGGCCGTAAGGAGTGTAACCGAGGTTCTGCTTCTGATATTCATGCGCATAGCACTCGGTTTGCACAATTTCAGGAAGACCGTTTTGATTCCAGTCCCCGAGTTCAAGAATTCCTCGCCCCTTCTGCTTCTCCCATGAAAAATCCAGTCTAAAAGGCCCCTCCAATTCCCATGGTATAGGTCGGCCTTCTTTATCAAAATAAATAATGGTTATCCTCTTACGTTCTGTGCATCTGCCGTTGAGAGGAAAGTAATGTACAAACAGGAGACCTGGTTCGGCTCCTGATACCAGATCCGCCGTCCATGCAATCGAATAACCTACGCCACCTTCCGTTCCAATGTATACGATCCAGGGCCTTTGCTCATTGTCCTTGCCACTGACGACAACGCCCGAATCAGTGTCAAAGGAAATAGTACATCGCCCGATTTTGATGGGAGGCCAACGAGTTTCATCGGGGTGAGGATAGGTAACATCAGCCAGGAAGGCCTGATGAATCTCGCGTGGAGGGCCCGCTTGAGGCTTCGCAATTCTTGAGCCTTCAGGGATATAAAGCTGTGAAGCAAGGAGAAACAAAACGAAAAGCTCCAAGTTCATAAACATATCGCCTGCTTACAATAGTCGAATGTTGGTTTCAGCAAAAGGTATCCTTGCAGCGCTCCCTATCTGCAACTCCGTCATCTCGAAGCATATGAGCTCCGATTATCCAAGGACTCTCAGCCGCATGGCAACATGAAAATTATCATTGCGAGCGGTAAGTCGCGTTGTCGTCCATAATCGTTCGATTGGAATCCACATCCAAATCTCCGATTTGGCCATAATCTGCCTGGAACGCCAATCTTGTAGCCGTTTGACCTGCCAATTCATCAACTTTCCGCACGGGAATAACGGGAATGGAGGCGCATGTCGGCGCGGAATTTCATAGTCGAACTTATGTCATTAACTTATCAACTATCTGTAACCACTTTTTGATAGTCAACCAGAAATAAAGGCCCACCAGACTTCCCCCCAACAAGAAACCGACTCCGGAAAAAGGTTTTTTCCCTGTATGCGAGATTAAAATTATGGCTGAACAAATTACCCCGATCGACAGTACAACCATATTCAGTACATACATCTTCTTATATGCTGCAATGATTCGCAGCTCTCTCACCGTTAATTGCTCCTTTCCCACGCCCCCTCCTGAATTAAGAATTTGCGGTCTTCCCGAAATCAGACGTAAGGGTAGAAAGCCCCTTCAACAACCTCACGAAAAGCAAAATGTGGAAGGCGGCGATAAGCACAAAGCCCACTTGCATCATCATCCACTCAGGCGCGCACCCAGGCACAGGAGACATCCATTCCGGAAGGGGGCGTCCGGCGCGAGTCCAGACCTCGGGACTTGCATATTCATGCCAGATGTCGTGCAACGCCAGATAAAATCCAACAAGGCTCAGAAAAGAAAGCACGCCTAGAATACGAATGGCTGCGTTTAGGTATTTCACGGGCTCGTCAGGATCCCGCTCGCAGCGTCTTCGCCTACTTCCGATAAGGGGCCGTTATGTCAACTTCCGGGGCAAAGTCCCCTGAAATCCCGTCCCGGAGGGCATTATAACCCATAACGGCAGAAGAGGATGCCGAATGAGGGAACAGCTTCAGTATTGCCGGGAAATGGGCGCATGGCAAAAAACGGTTCGTCGCATCAACGCGAGCGCAAAGGGCGGATACCAGCGGCGTGGGATTAAGTCGACGATTGAACCAATTCTATTCCACCAATGCCCATCGATGCCTCGGCTTTGACAACTCTGGATTTCGAGATGCAACGGTCGTGAGTATCAGCTGGCCTTGCGGAAGATTTCGTAGTGCTCGGCCAGGAAGTCGGCGTTGGGTTGGTGGATGCTGGTTCGTGGGATCAGGATCGGTTTGGACTGGAAGCCTTGAAGGCCATGGACGAGCAACGGGCCGTCGATCTCTTCGAGGATGTCGCTTCTGATCTCGATCATGAGGTCGGGGCGAATGGCATCACGCGGCTGGTCAAGCGCTATATGGCAGATCCAACCCAGGATGGCCAGATTGTTGACATAATTCCTTGCCTGATAGCTACCGAGGTCCTCTGAGAAAGGTTCGAGGTTTTTCAACCTGCCGGCGGACGTATCCTTGCGGATGTGGTCGCAGGTTTCGATGGCCATCTCCTTCATATCCACTGTTTCCAGGCGAGCGACTATCTCCTCAAACAGATCTTCCCGGAGAGTGTATCGGTTGAGGCTGTTGGCGAATGCCAGCAGAAGCTAGTTAAGCGCGCGTACGGCGCGCCCGACGGCTCTCAGATTTGGGACGGTCATTTCCTCGTACTCGCGCGAGGCGACGATCCCGTCGGCGCCGGCTTCGTATGCTTTGGTGACGGCTTCATAGACCGTCTCCGGACCTTCCGGCGGGCCACCGGGGACGTTGAAGCCGATGCCGGGATAAATCTTCGTCTTGCCCTCGGCGCTCGCGACGCTGCGTTTGGTCTCCCGATACACGTAATCCGGCGAGCCTGGCTTCGCAACGGCATCGGTCGCATTCGCTTCGATCTTCTTGTCGTAGCCGAAGAGTTCATAATGAAGATCCAGCGCCTCCTGGAGTGTCAGGTCACTGAGCACGCTTCGCTGGTCGTTTGCGACCCACGAGCGCGTGCGTGGCCCGGTCACGGCATGATACACGACGACCTTGAGGTAATCCGAGTGCGGCGCCATCTCGGCATAGCTCATGGCGGCGCGGGCGATCATGTCCATGCTCGTGGCCCAGTGGTCGACGTGCCAGCCCACGGGCGCCGACGGCTTAATGTTCTTGATGGTGTCGTACATGCCCTTCATGACTTCCTCGCGCGACAGGCGGTATTGATATTCCCAGGCGAGGACCTCCGGATAGCGCAGCAATATGCGCAGAAAGCCGGCGGCGGTGCCGTCGGCAGGTCTCGGCTTGCCCGCGCGCAGTCCCTGAACGAAGGCCAGCACGTCCGCGTACCCCTTGCGCGCACGCTCGGCATCAATCCCCTGGGCCTTGCCACGCGCGCGGCAGAATTCGCAAAAGCAGCTCGCGCTGTTTTCATTGCCGTTCTGGATCAAGTTCGTGAGCGGACTCGCCCGTTCCGCGCCCCACTGGAAGCCGTCGAGATTGTAGCTGCGGAACAGATCTTCGACGGGGGCATTCCAGAACGCCTTGTATTCAGGATGATTCCAGCATCCTGTCTGTGTCGGGCGGCCGGCGACGTTGACGGTGGCGACCTTCGACACGTTCTGGACCGCGCGCGAGCCCGACTCCAGAATGCGCGCGTAGAGCTTCATGCCGCGTTTCCTTACGGGCGCGACGAGTTCCGCAAAGAGGTCGCGATCGTAGTAATCAAAGGTCGCGTCGACCTTCTGGTGACGCAAGGTCGTGTCCTCGAAGAACTGATCATGTTGTTTGACCCAGACCAGCGGCAAAGTGCGCGCGCGCTGGTCGTGCGGCGGCACGCCGTGGTCGGTCGCAAGATAGCTGAGCGGCTTGCGCAGGTCGCCGCCATAGGCGTGGCTGTATACGAAGAGCGTGTTGATTGCCGCAGTTTCCTGAATCAGATCCAGGCAGCGGTCGATGCCCTCATCGAGCATCGTGTGCGGACCCATTTGAATCCCGACCAGATTTCCAGCCGGAGCCTTCTGAGGCTTCGGCGCAGCGCCGGGACCCTGCACTGCATCAGCGCACTCAGCCCAGTTCAGGCTCACGCCGGCCGCACCAATCGCAGCCGCAAGACCTCGAATAAAGTCGCGTCGATCCGATTCATGATCCATGTGGCTTCCTCCGAAGCCTTCATCATAGGAAGCGGGAATACTATCTGCAAGCTTCTTTGCAGCACATCCGGCTGAGCCTTTTCACTTCCTGACGCTGGTTATTCCACAATACAATAGCAACCCGTGACCTCTCGTTTGAAGACAGCCGGCCGGTTTGCCCGGCGGCACTGGGTAATTCTGGTTTTTCTGTGCGGCGTCCTGCTGCTGGTGATGACCTCAAACGTGCTCGAACGGATGTTTGTCTATTTTCCTTCCAAAGCACTCGAGGGAGATCCCTCATTACTCGGCCTCGAGTACCAGGACCTGAAAATCGTCGCGGAAGACGGCGTGAGGCTGCATGGATGGTTCATCCCGCAACCCGGAGCGCAGCCGACACTCCTGATTCTTCATGGCAACGCAGGCAATATCAGCCATCGGCTCGGCTGGATCCGATTGCTCCGTGAGTTGAACGTCCACGTGATGATCATCGATTACCGGGGTTATGGAAGAAGTGAAGGCAAACCATCCGAGAAGGGGCTTTACCTCGACGCCCGGGCTGCTTACGAGTGGTGGAAGAGAGAGCGGGCGGCCGGCGGGAGCAAGCTGGTCCTGATTGGGGAATCATTGGGCGGAGTCGTCGCCGTAGACCTGGCGGCCAGGGTGCCCGTAGACGGGATAGTGCTGCAGTCGACCTTCACGACGGCATGGGATATGGCGAAGACCATCATGCCGATCGGTCTGCTGCAGCCGCTCACAGGCGTTAGGTTCGATTCCGCTGCCAAGATACAAGGCATCGGCTGCCCCAAGCTCTTCATCCACGGCGATCGGGATGAGATCGTCCCGTTCCGGCTCGGCAGGAGGCTCTATGACCTCGCCGCGCCGCCGAAGGAATTCTTCGCGGTGCCCGGCGCAGGCCACAACGACCTCATCGGCACGGCAGGCACTGAATACCTCAATCGTCTGCGCTCTTTCCTTGAAAAGATCGGTCCGAGATGAATGCGAATCCGCACCCATAAATGGCAGGACGGGCGCCTGTATGGAAGGAGATCGTCGGCCGTGCGCTGCGGATTGCCGGGGGGCTGTTTTTGCTAAGTGCGTAATGCGGCCGCACACCGCGGTCTTCATGCTCGCGAGGCACGGGGATTTCGGCAGGAAAATTCCATGAGACCCCTGGTGGGGTTCGCATCAGCGGGACGCGGTGAAAATCGGGATGGAAACGAATTTGCCCTCTGGAAACATGAAGTTTACCGCGCTCGCCACGAATGGATTGTCCGCCGTCAGGACTAGGGACCCTTGAAAGTTCTCCGGCACCGGAAAGATCACGGTGAGGGCCGAATGCTCAGTGGCCATTTGCCAGAGGAATTTGCTGATCCGCTCCAGCGGGCCGATCTTCACGTCAAATGACTTAGGAACTCCCAATTGCGCCGGCTTCCCCGAGGCATCCAGCATGGAAAGTTTCACGTTGACGGGCACCGATGCCGACGGGTTGATGAGAGCCAGGGCGGTCTGCCGGTATGGGTTGAATGTGATGGGAAGCCTGAATTCAATCGCCGGGACCATAGCCGGGACCTGCATGCTGGAGACTTTTTCTGTGGATGGCCAGTTGCAGATCAAGAGGCAGGGCGGAGGCGGGGCAGCCACCAGCGTCACTTCTTCGCTGGCGAGAAGCGAGGACGGTCCTTCCCAGGTGAGGCGGGCCCAGCCATTGCGAAACGGCAGATCCGCAGAAGTGAACCGCAAAAATAGCTCGTCCGGGTTCAGCGTCGCCGTGAGACTGGATGGCGGCGGCGCCAGCGGCGCGCAGAAAACCCCGCCTGGAGTTCCCTCATTGCTATAAACCTGAAGGGTCGCGTTGACACTTTGCGTCGTGGTGTTCAGAATCGTAAAAATCGTCTGATAATGGAGTTTTTCTGCAGCGGTGCCATTAATGACGAGCGGCAGGATGGCCTCGTTGAAAGTGGCCGACGGCGCGACCGAAAAAGACGTCCGGGCTTTTTCCACAGCCGCCGGCGCGCCCGGTCCCGAATAGTCAACGATGAGGCTATAGCCGCCCGGGGTCAATTCACCTAGAGAGCCCATCAGACTCCAAGGTGTGAGGACCTGGGCACAGGCACTTCCGGGGTTTGAGGTGCGGATGCGCACCTCTCCCGCAGAAACGGAGACTTTCGGCGACTGCGGAACGCAGCTGTCCCGCCAGGTTCCGCTCAGCCGGTAAACGATGTTGTCATTCGAAACCGGATTCGGAGGGCTGATCTCGATTCGTGTGTTTTGGTCCTGAGCTGATAACGCGACTCCCGGCACACCGATGAGCAGCAGAAGCAGCACGGAAACGCGGCCCATCTTAGTAGTAACGACGTGCATTTCAGCGTTTTGCCTCGGTAGAACATCCCTGGACATTTGTAGCCTCCATACCAAGAGGAGCGATTCCCGCTGCCGCTGCCCGGAGCTCAAGCCCGATCACAAACGCGATTTTACGCCAGTTCCATGTCGCCTGGCACGGCATTTTCAAGGAAATGGAAACGGGGAAACGGGGGACTGACGACGGCAAAGCTTTGACAGAATTTGATATCTGCGATTTCTCACTTGTAAAAGACCCCTTAAATCGAGAAAACAGGCCCGGAATTTGACTTTAAGGCCAATTTAAGAAAACTCGAAACTAAGGGATGGCCTTACCCGACTGGTACGTGTGTGATCAGGTGGCATTCAAGGAACCTGAGCCGAATAACGTAATAGCTCCGAGCCGCGCGCATCAGGCCTTAACTTCAAAAAACAGCCTGAAATATTTGCGCTAACCAACGTGGACACCCACTGAAGGCGTCGGGGGAAGTGGGTGTCCAGTTTTGCCCTTGCATGCTCTCGGAGATTTGAAACGGCGGACCTCCGCGCCGAGAAGGATCCGAGGGGGGCCATGTGAATGATAGGGAATTGTTTTGGAGCGGGTCGGTGGGGATGGTGCACCTGGCCTGGAAGCATCTCGAAAATATCCCCGATTTCGGATGGGAAGCAGCTGCCGCGTCCTTGAAAGGGGGCCCCGGGCCCGCGCTGATTTCGGGCGCACTCAAGGCAAGGGCGGCCCTCTTGAAAGCACATGAGCCCGGGACCGCCTCAGCCGGCCGCGTCCGGCCACTGGCCGGCCTTGTCAAGGCCGGCGATCTGCTCATCGAAGTTCTGATGGAACCCATGATGAATTGCAGGAGAGTCCAGAATCCGTCTGAAGCGGGACTCGTGGTTTGGTACCATTTGAGGAAGCGGACAATTTTCAGGAGGTCCGGCTATGAATAGTGGACAATTTCGCTTCGCTTACCTGACGGCGGAATACGAAAGAACCGTCTCCTTTTATCGAGATGGCCTTGAGTTCGCCATCGTTGATTCCTGGGATCGCGGACCAGACGATCGCGGCACCGTCTTTAGTGCTGCTTCCGGGATGATTGAGGTAATAACGCGCCCAAGAGGCGGTGGCTCATCCCATCTCTGGGATGACAGGGTTCCTCAGGGTGCTTTCATGGTGATCGAGGTGGCGGACGTTCAGGAGGCGTACCGCAGAGCTGTCGGACGGCGATTGCCTGTACAGCAGGAGCTGACGGTTCAGCCATGGGGGCATCGCAGTTTCTGTCTCAAGGAGCCCAACGGCCTCACACTCTACCTGTTCAGCGAGATTGCGAAGCCCAAGGCGAGCTGACAGCCGCTGCCCCCAGGATTTTCCCCGAACGACAGCGCTTGCGTCTTTGCGCCGCGGCGCCTTTGTGGCAAGCAGGTAAACGCCGAAGCCCCGGGGGCAGCACGCGGCACCGGGAGATGGCTCATTCGCGACGGCCACGCTTCCAGAACGGATTGCAGACGCGAACGGTCCCGTATTGCTGGCCATCCTTCAGATCTTCGATGTACAGGACTCCCGCGCCCAGAAGATCGGCAGCCGCGACGATCGCGCCGTCCCAATAGGACAGACGATAGCGTTCGCTGGCTTCCGCGGCGATCTTGACAAAATGCGATCCCATACCCAAGGCTTTCACCACAGCACGCGGCGGTGCCTGGGATCGAAGTACATGCGGTAGCGCTCCAGCTCGACGAAGCGGTAGAACGGCTTGAAGGCGTTGCGCTGCTGCACCACGGGCTCGTTGTCGATCTGGAAGACGGCCGGGTCGTTCGCCAGCGGCTTCATCAGCTTGTCGAGTTCGTCGTCGCTCGCCGGGATATCCGACAGCCACTTGTGCGGATCCTCCTGCCCGTACACCACCGGCCCGCGCACGATGGCGACGCGATTGGGATGCTGTTCGTCGATCGGCACGCGGCGGAACTGCAGCGGGATCGTGATCTCCACCGTGTCGCCCGGCCTCCACTCGCGGCTGACCGTGGCCCATTGGTCCGGCCTGATATCCGCCGTCTGGGTCTGCCCGTTGACCCTGACGGTCATGCCCTTCGACCAGCCCGGCACGCGCAGTCTGAGCGCGAACGCAGCCGGCTGATCCATCGACAGCTTGAGTGTGCTGGCCCCGGCTTCGGGATATCCCGTCGTCTGTGCGATCTTGACGGTGCCTGCCGGGCCTTTCCACTCGACCTCCGAGGGGAGGTAAAGGTTTACGAAGAGCCCTCTGGCGTCCTTGAAGTAAACGAGGTTCGAATACTCGGTGATGTTCTGGAAATACGTGCCCGAGCAGCAGGTGAATGCGTTGCGGGAATAATATTTCAGGGCCGAGCCCAGGTGATAATCCATGTAATACATGTGCACGCCGCGATCCTTGATCTGCAGCGCCGCGCCGACGCCGTTGTAGAGCAGCCGCTCGATCCAGTCGCCATAGCGCGCCTCGCCGGTGTACATCATCAGGTATCTCGAGAGCTTGATCGCGGCCCACGAGCAGCAGGGACACTCAAAGCTGGCCGAGTAGCATTCAAGGGAATCGCCCAAAGCGCCGTCGGAGTAAACGAAGCGCTCGTCGGGGCCGTAGCCGCCGGTGGCGTAGGTCTGACGACGTTGCATCCAATCGTAGAAATTTTTCATGATGCGCAGGTACTTCTCATCGCCGGTCACGTCGTAAGCCACGGCCGCGCTCGAGAAGCTGTTGCAGTGGCTGTAGGCGTGTACGCCCTGGGCGTCCTTCGGATCGGCCGTTGCGGCGAACTTGTCCCAATAGGCCGGATAGAGCCAGACGTTCGCGAACTCGTTGTACAGCGAATTCCCCGTGAGCTGGTAGGCGCGGTAGAGGTTTTCCGGCATCGTGTACCACTCGCCCGGGCGGCCGGAGTGCAGTTCCCAAGGCTCGCGATTGGCCGGCACGCAGTCGCGATTGAACGAAGTCACTGCGGCCTCGGTGATCTTGTCGCACAGCGCCAGGGCTTCAGGATGGCCGCCGTAATGGTGCATGTCGAGCAGGCCGCCGACGAGCTTCTCATAAGGATAATGGCTCAAGCCGCCGCGCGCGGCGCCGCCGGACATGGCCGGCCAGCACTTGGCGTATTCGCTGACCAGGATGTTGGCCTTCTCCAGCAGGTCCTTGTCGCCGTAAGCGCGCTGCATGCGCGCCATGGACTGCAGCCACTGGCCGAGGACGGTGTTGGAGTTGGGGCTGGCCCAGCCGCCGAGCGCCCTGCCGGGGGCGTTGGCCGTGCCGGCCGCCACGCGATAGCCGTGCAGGATGTCGTCATTGGAGATGCTCAGGTAGTAATCGCGCCCGGACGAGGCCTGGCGCTGCCACAGGCTCTGGCGCAGGGTGACGCCGGCGTAGTCGAAGGGCTCGATCACCACCTTTTTGTAAGGGGTCGTCTTGCTCAAGGCCGCCGCCGAGGCTCGAGTGTTTTGCGCCGCCGGCATGCTCTGGGCCAGCGGCGTCAACGCCACCGAGGCCGCTGCCGCCGAGCCCATTGTACCCAGGAAATCGCGCCTGCTCAGCATCTCATCCATTTCGCCACCTCCCCTTTCAGGGCTCGCCCGAGCCCCCGGTCGATAGTTTACGGCTTGGCCCGCTGTGGCCGGGGTCCGCGTTCTGTCTCATGGCAAAGGTATCCAGAATATTCGAGGAACTGGAACGCGGCGCTCCGCGGCGTTGCCGGCGAGGCGACCCAAGAGCGGCGCGCTCATGCGGCAAAACCCGGGCTTTTCCCCATGTATCATTGATCCGAAGCTACCTTATCGCGCCGGCTTCGGATCGCCAATCATTTTTTGCCTCAAAGCCTGTGTTGATTGTCCGCAGAAATTCCAGGATCGCCATGCTGCATCTCACATATAGCATCATACAAGGTCGTTCAAGTGCTTTTGGATGCAATGCCAGTGGCGGCAACGCAATAGGTTGACATTCAACAGGTGTGACCGTATGCTATCTATGGAAATCCAATATATTATCGAGGGTATCGATGCCGGACAAGACCGATGTGCTTCAGGGAACTCTGGATCTGATGGTGCTCAAAACGCTCGAAACTCTGGGGGAAATGCACGGGTACGGCATCGCCAGGCGGATCGAGCAGGTTTCGCGGGATGTCCTGCGCCTGAACCATGGAACGCTCTATCCGGCCCTCGTGCGCCTCGAACAACGGCGCTGGATCAGGTCGAAATGGGGGATTTCCGAAACGGGGCGGCGCGCCCGTTTCTATTCGCTCACCGCCTCGGGACGCAGGCAGATCGAGGCCGAAGAGGAAAATTGGCGCCGGACGGCCGCCGTCATGGCACGGTTTCTGGAGGCTCAATAGAGTCAATTCCGGGAGGAAAGGATGGACTCGCTCTGGATTTTCCTGGCACGCATCCGCGCGCTCCTCATGCGGAACCAGCTCGACCGCGACCTCGACGACGAGATTGAGGCTCACCTCGAACTGCTCACCATGGAATACCGGCAGTCCGGAATGAACCCGGAAGAGGCTGCGCGCGCCGCGCGGCTGCGGCTTGGCGGCATCGAGCAAACCAAGGAAGAAGTGCGCGACGCGCACCGCATCCCCTGGGTAGCCAACTTCCTCCGCGACGCGGCGGAGGGCATGCGCAAGTGGCGCCGGCAGCCGGGAATCGTGATCGTGACGGTGGTGACCCTGGCGATCGGGGTTGGCGCGAACATGGCCATGTACGATCTCGTCAATGCCCTCATGTTCCAGCCTCCCGATGGGGTGACGGCGCCGGAACGATTGGTCAGCCTGCGTGAGGTTAACGACTACGTCCGATACTCCGACATCCGGGACCAAAGCAAGCTATTGGACGTTGCCGCATACGATCGCATGAGCCTGAGTTTCGGAAACGGCGCGGATGCCGCACTGCTTTGCGTGGAGTGTGTGACGCCCTCGTTTTTCCCGATTCTCGGCGCCCGGCCGGCCATCGGCAGAATCTTCATGACCGACGAAAACGCCGAGAGGCGCCAGCCGGGGGTCATGTTGTCCTACGCTTTATGGCAGCGCGATTATGGCGGCGATCCGCATGTGCTCGGGAAATCGATCTCGATCAGCGGGCGTGGGTTTTCAATCATCGGAGTTGCTCCCAAGGGATTTCGCGGCGTGGAGCCTGAGGCTGTGGACGCCTGGGTTCTTCTCCCCGCGGCTCCCGACATCTGCTCTTTCACCGGCAGGAGCCTGCTTGGCGACAGCGCCGCCCGGTGGCTGCAGACGATCGGGAGGTTGCGCGACGGCGTCACTCTGCCGCAGGCGGCGGCGGAAATCGAGTCGCTTGCATTCCCCGAAGCTCAGGTGGAACGGGCCATGTTGCGCGGCAAGTCCCAACTCGAACCGCTTCAAGACTTCAGGCGCGATCCCGATGCCGAGCGGCTGGCGCTGTGGCTGGCCGGCGGCGCGCTGGTTGTGCTCGTGATCGCCTGCGCCAATGTCGCCGGGCTGTCGTCGATTCGCGCCCTGGACCGGAGAAGGGAAATCGCCATCCGGCTCCAGCTTGGCGCGGACCGGTCCCGGATACTCGCGCAACATGCCGCGGAACATCTCGTGCTCGCACTCATTTCGGGGGCGGCGGCCGCGCTGACCGCCGGATGGCTGGCATCGGCTCTTCAGGCCTTTTTCTCATTCACGACCGGCATCAGCCTTTTCGACTGGCGGCTCTTTGCTACGGCTTGCGCGTTGACAATGCTTGCGGGAACCATGAGCGGCATGATCGCTGCGCTTCAGGTGTCTCGAGTCGATGCGGCCGGGCTGGCCTGCAGTTCCATATCGGCGTCGGACAGGAATGGATTCAGCAAGGCGCTCCTCATGCTCCAGGTCGCGCTTGCCCTGATCCTCGTGGTTTGTGCCGGCCTTTTTGTGCGCAGTGTGCAGAACACCCGCAGAGGGCTGGGCGTCGACCTGGACCACGTGGTCATCGCGACGGGCAACCTCAAAAAAGCCGGGTTTCAGAGTGCAGGGGAGATCCGGCCGGTGTTCGATCTGATGGTGGACCGCATCCGGCGTCTGCCGGGGATCGAAAGCATCAGTCTCTCCGACGGAAGCCTGTTCGGCGCCGGAACCAGCTCGATCTCCGTAAGTTTCATGAAGGGCGTAAATGGTAAAGACGGAGGTGCTCATGCCAAGACAGCGATTACGCCGGAGTATTTCTTCACCTTGGGAACCCCGATGATCTCCGGCCGGGCGTTTACAGACGCCGACAATGAGGCAAGCGAGCGGGTGATGATCATCGACCAAGCCATGGCCGAAACCATGTGGCCGGGGGAGCCGTCGGTCGGCAAGTATGTTTCGGCCGGCTATACCTACCGAGTGATCGGCGTGTGCCAGTCGCGCCGCGCATCGGCGGGGTACAAGCGTTCCGGAGGTGAGACGTTTGTGCCCCTCGCACAGGCCGCCAGGAGCATTCCGCAATCGATATTGATTCGGACGCGCGGGCCGGCTGCCGGAGCCGTAAAGTCCATTGCCGCCGTGGTTCGAGGCGAGGTCCCCAATCTTCCCTTTATTGACGTTCAGCCGGTCGAGGGTCTTGTGGATGACCAGACGCGATCCTGGCGTGTGGGGCGCTCGATGTTCTCGGCTTTCAGCGTCGTTACGGTCTTGCTTGCCGCCCTCGGCCTGTATGCGGTGCTCGCATTCTCCGTCCGGCGGCGTGTATCGGAGATTGGTGTGCGCATGGCAATTGGTGCAACTACAACCGACATCGTGCGGCTTGTCTTTCGGCAGGGATTGTGGATTGCAGCAGCCGGCTGGGTGCTCGGGGTCGGTGCGGCGTTATGGCTGACGAAGTACGTCGAGAAGCTCCTGTTTCAGGTTGAACCCTTGGATCCCCTTACATTCACCATTGCGTCGCTGATCATCCTGACTGCGGCCGTCGCGGGCTGTCTCCTGCCGTCAATCCGGGCGGCACGAGTGGATCCGGTCGTAGCGTTGCGTCACGAGTGAACGCACGCCGCGAGGAAGGAGCAGTCATTCATGAAGAGTAGGGCAAGGGACAGTTCATTTTCGATCGTATGCCGGATCGTTTGGGGCGCAGTAGTCTCAGCTTCCATGATGGTTGCGTCGGCACATTTTACCGTCGTGGCCCAAGGCTTCTCCAGATTGGATGAAGTGGGCATGCGCTGGACAGCCATGGATGCGCCGAAGCCCACCTATCCGAAGCCGGCGATCGATAAGCACCTGACCGGTGTTGTCGTGGTATCGGTGATCGTTACCGAAGATGGACGGGTGGAGACCATTATTGTCATGGAGGCTCCGGATCCCTTGCTTGCCTCTGCGGTTCGCGAAGCCGTGCAGCGGTGGAAGTTTCGTTCGCAGAGCCATCCGGGTCCTGACGGAACGGAGATGAAGACGAAGATGGAGGGGAAGTTGACCTTCTACTTCCGAATCGATCATGGCATCGGACAGGTGCTGAATCCGGAAGAAATGCCGGGTGCCCGCTGGCCAAATCGGAGGGTTCCCGGAAGCGAAAAGGCAAAAGAGCCGGCGAAGGCGACCGTGTTCAAGGGCGTGCCTGAAGCGTCGATCACCATGATCAACAAGCAGGAGCTGGAACGGCAAATAGCTTCAGTCCACCCGGTCATCCTGGATATCCGCGAACGGGATGCATTCCGGCGAGGACATTTGGATGGTGCGGTCAACATACCGTTCGGCGAGCTGCAGGTGCGCGCGCCGATCGAATTGCCTGTGGCCCGGCCTATGGTCATCGACTGTTCTCAGGATGAGATCTGGTGCGCCAATCCGGGCACGATCGTTCAAGTTCTGCGGTGGAGTGGCTTTACCAGGCTCGCCGTCTACCGGTAGCCTCATTGCATTAGGACTGTAATGAAAGATGCCGTAATTGCCGGCGCAGGTGTTCCGGCGTCCGGCGTCAACTCCAACCACGCCTGCATGGACCTCCAGCGGCGACGCATCGTTCTGAGTAAGGTGCGATCACCGCTGTACTTACTTGGAATCAACGTGAGGAGCCAAAGAACCTCCTTGTTGCTCACCCTGCTGGGATAACATTGAGTGATGCCAACGATGGCTGCAGGCAGCGAAATCTGGGGGACGTTCCACGCGTTTACCTATTTCGATTCAGGGCCAAAAACATATTAACGAGTGGAGCATCCCTGATTTCTGCTGGCCAGTCAGGGACCTGAAAACTTCGCTGTACGCAGCTATGTCTACCTGTGCCTGGATCCTTTGTGCACTGGGGGTTTTGGATGGATTATGGTGTACCCCAAAAACTGGACAGGTGATTAAGGTGTAAAATCGCTGCCGCCTCGGAGGAGCGAGCGATGAAAAGAGAGCGGAAGCGGTATGATGGGACACTCAAGGCCAAGGTAGCGGTGGAAGCGATCAAAG
>JAIQGI010000091.1 GCA_020072565.1 Terriglobia bacterium | reverse complement strand
ATGTATCGTCGTCAACTTCCCGAAGGAAAACTGCGGCGTAAAATCGAGCGTCTTGCCAACCGCCTCCTCAAGGTGACCGCCGAGCTCGAAGCACTCTTCCCAGCGGAAAAATGAGCAGAGATTGGCCGGTCAAGGCAAACCACAGGCCATTCTGCAGAAACTACTTGTTCAGCGCGGCCAGCTTGGTGCTCGCGCTTTGGGAGAACACCGTATTGGGTGCGAGCTTGATGCAGCTTTCATAGGACCGCCTCGCGTCCTCCTTGCGATTCAGCGCGACGTAGGCATCGCCCAGGTTTACGTAAGCGATGGCGCGGTTCGGATCCAGAGCGATGGTCTTTTCGAGCCATTGCGTCGACTCCACAAACTTGCCGAGCTTGTAGCACACGAAGCCCGCGTTGTTGATCGCCTGCACATTCGAGGGATTCATGCGAGCAGCTTCCGCAAACTCTTGCAAGGCGCTCTCGTACTTCTTCTCTTTGAAGAGTGACAGACCGAGATCATTGTGGCTGCTCGACGTTTCCGTCCGTCCCGCCTTGGCTTTCGGCGGCGCCTCCAGCTTATGCAGGTCGGATCGAGCCGAGGCAACTTCGTGCTGCAACTTCTGATTGCGCGCACGTTTGCTGGCGATTTCTTCGCGGATCCGGTCGAGCTCTCCGTTCAACTGGATCGCCTCTTCGTCCAGCTGTGTCGAAAGCCCGCTGAGAAATTCGTTCTCATGCCTGAGTTCGAAAAGGAACTCGCCCCCCTCGCTGCCGGCGAGGTTGCCGAAAGCGGGGGTCTGATGCGACAGGGAGGAAACAATGGGTCCGGCATACGAAGCCAGCTCGGATACCGTGATGAATCCATCGCCGTTCAGGTCGGCCCGCCCCTCCAGCCCCTGCATCAATGTCCACGTAAACACCGAATGTCCGTTCGGGCCGGTGTCCGCCACCTGCTCGTCGGCGCCGCCGGCTGTCAGCATCTGGCGCGCGGTTCGGCGGGACATCTCGGTGAAGTAGTTCCCGGTGAGACCCGGAACTCCTCGCGTCAGCGCCAGCCCGCTATAGCATGCATCCATGACAAAGACGACATGTCGTGCCGGAATCGATTCCGAAATGTCCTGGAAGTTGGTCATCGATATGGCTTGGCCCTGGTAATTCTGCAGATCCGCGTCATAGGGGACAATGTAGCCGAGATCCCTTCCCGAAGGCAGCCGGCGCGTGGCGCCGTGACCGGCAAAGAAAATGAAGACGCGATCTTCCTTTTTGACCTTTTCCGGATTGGCCATCGCGTCACCCAACTCGGTCAGGATTCTGTTCCGCGTCGCATCGGTGTCGAGCAGCGTGGTAATACACTCCGGCTTGAATTTGTATTTTTGAATCAGCAAATCCTTCATGCCGGCGGCATCGCGCGCCGCATAACGGAGTTTCGGCCAGGAACGGTAGTCGTCGATGCCGATCAGCACAGCCCAGCTTTCGCGGTAGATGGGTGGAGGCGCCGTTTCCTGGACACTGCCGGTAATTCCCCTCGAAGCCTCGGGAGGAGGGACCACAAAGTCGCGGCCATCCCAGGATGCAAACTGGTATCCTTCGGTTTGCAGTGCCGAAAGGACTTCCGGCAGGGCCTCGACGGTGCGCTCGTGGATATCGTGAAACAGGATGATGCCCCGGCCTTCACTGTCGACCGAGCTCAGCACGCGATTTGCGATGGACTTGGGGATTGGATCGGCCCAATCCTCCGAGTCGATGTCCCAGAGTACAGCTTTCATCTGACGCGCCTGCAAGGCAGCCATCAGCTTTGCATTGGTTGCGCCGTACGGCGGC
Organism: Terriglobia bacterium; assembly: GCA_020072565.1. Lineage (NCBI taxonomy): Bacteria > Pseudomonadati > Acidobacteriota > Terriglobia > Terriglobia bacterium. Next base: position 11,909 of record JAIQGI010000091.1, on the reverse strand, counting down.
CTGAAGAGGACCGGGCGCGACTGCGCCACGTATTGCAGGGCGCGGTTGGTGCGCTCGAGTTCGTCCGCGATCTCCTGATCGCTCAGTTTCGTCATCAGTGGATGGGAATAGCTGTGGTTCGCCAGGACGGAGCCTGAATCCAGGACGTGCTGGCTGGCCAGAGCCGCCTTGCTGGGCTTGGCGGTGTTCTTATTCCTGGATCCGAGATTCTCGCCCAGTTCAAAAAAAATCGATTTGACCTGAAATTTGTTGAGGATCTCGAGGATGCGATCCGTATAGGGCAAATGGGGCCCGTCGTCGAAAGTCAGTATGAGGGTCTTGGGGGGAAGGCTCTTGCCGTAGGTGACCAGTGCGCTGTCGCGTCCGTTCCTGGACGCGGCGATGTTCTGGATCGCGGATGCATACTCCTGAAGGATCCGGGCGCGGCTGTAGCGGGTCTTGAGATACGCGAGGTACGCATCCCAAGCTTCCCGGCGCACGACCATTCCGCGCCTGTGGAATCTGCCGATAATCCGTTCCAACTCCTTGTCGTACAGCGATTGGATTTCCTGCAAGGACTTGAGGTCGTCGTCGAGTCGCGCCCGCAGCGCCGCGGGAATGGCGGCATCGGTTTTCATTCCGTGAAGAGCCGAGGATGCATCCTCGACGACCTCGCGAAACACAAGTTTGTCCGCGTCATGCAGTTCAGGTGATCGTTCGAGATAGTCCAGGAAGCGATTGAGATTCGGCGGTGCATTCGAAAATCCGGCGGCGGACATGGCCTCCAGCTCCTGGCCGAACTGTTCACCGATGTCCATGAGTCGCTGGTGATTTTCGTGGTAAATGACCTCACCCGCGGTTGTCGCCCTGGATCGTTCCTCCGCCCCCATCGTCTCCTCGCTTTCCAGGAGGACAATAACTTTCTGGTAGGCGGCGACGATTTGAGACAGGCGTTCGGTGGATGGATCTGATTTTGGAGCCTCGGGCTTTTGCAGGGAAGTGGTGGCGGAACTCGGCGCCGGTTCACGCTTGCAGGAAACCGCCCAACCAAACAAAACGACTACCAGGAGAAGGAGTAAACCGCAAGAACTCCTCTTGTGCATTCCCATCGACGTCTCCATATGGAGGGCTAAGATAGCACAGTTATCAAACCTCGGGTTAGCGGAGTTCCGTGTCCTTTTGCGGCCAGCCTTCACTGATCCGGAAGAAAAGGGCCGGATCATTGTTCAAGCGTTTGTTACAGCTCCATCTTGAGTGAAGTGCAATGCCGGAGTGAGAAAAACTTAGTAGGGCCCAGTTGTTGCCGCATTGGCCTGTCGAGCTGGGGCCGTGGCCGGTTATCAAGTGTTCGGTCGTGGCCGCTCTTGAATGTTCGGTGACATGAACACTGAATGCGATCGGGTTTTGGGGAACCTGTGGCAACCGTGCCACAATCGTGTGCAACCTGACACAACCGCTCCTGCCCGGCTAATTCGAGACTGTTGTGTTAACTCGCAAAAAATCAGACACTTGCACCGCAGTTTTGCCGGCAGACCCTCATGGCCCTCCCCTTGCATCATCCAGGCCAACAGGTGTCGAATGCATGGAGGGAACTATGAGACGGCTTGCGGCGAACTGGTTCAGAATCTCGTTACGTTTTCACTTCATTTGGGCGTTTCTGGCGGTCACCACGGTCATGGCCGGATGGGCATCCGCCGGACAGGATGCCAACGGCCCGTCTCAGGCCGGCGAAGGGTGCCTGCTCTACCGGTCAGCAGTAGCGGGCCGCTACGAATTGGTGCCGCTGATTCACACCGACGCCGTTCTGGACGCGTGCGGCCTGGTGGCAGCGGTCACGGTGACGCAGCAATACGCAAACTCCAGCCCTGAACCTATCGAGGCAGTCTATGTTTTCCCACTTCCCCACGACGCGGCCGTGTATGACATGGAAATCCGCATCGGCAATCGAGTGATTCGCAGTGAGATCCGCGAACGCGAGGAAGCCAAACGCGTTTACGAAGCAGCGAAGGCTCAAGGAAATCGTGCTGCCTTGGTGGAAGAGGAGCGGCCCAACATTTTTACCACTTCTGTAGCCAATATCATGCCTGGCGACCGCATAGATGTCCGGCTGTGTTATGTGGAACCGTTGCACTGGGAGGATGGCCGCATGCGCCTGGTTTTTCCCATGGTGGTAGGGCCGCGCTATATCCCCGGAACGCAGGCCACTGGCCATATCGGGACCGGATGGTCTCTCGATACGGATGCGGTGCCGGACGCCTCGCGCATCACTCCCGCCGTTCGCAATCCCGAGAATCGGTCCGGGCATGACATCTCGCTCGCAGTGGATCTCGACCCCGGTTTCTGGGCCGCATCCATCGAGTCCGTTTCCCACGAGATAAGTGTTCGCCGTCTGGCGGATGGCCGCCAGCATGTGGAACTCGCCGCCGGCGCCACCATACCCAACAAAGATTTCGTTCTCGAGGTGCGGCAAGCGGAAAACTCAATGCCTGCAGCGGCGATGTTTTTTTCTCCCAGCAGGGATACCGGCGAGGTGCATTTCCTTCTGGCTGCTTTTCCGCCTACGGTGCCGGCCACCGCGCCGATGCCGGTGGAGATGCTCTATATGATCGATGTCTCCGGCTCAATGGCGGGCACCTCGATCCAGCAGGCCCGCGGCGCTTTACTTCAGGCACTGGACAGACTGCGGCCCTCCGACTGTTTCGACATCCTCACCTTCAGCAGCAGTTATCGTGAAATCGCGCCGCAACCGTTGCCGGCCGGCGCCGAGAACCTGGCGGTTGCGCGCGGCTATGTGGAGGGCTTGCGGGCTGACGGCGGCACCGAGATGCTGCCCGCACTGCGTCACCTGATGCAGAAACCGAAGAGCCCGGGTTACCTGCGCCGCATCGTTCTTCTGACTGATGGCGATCTTGGCAATGAAGAGGAAATACTTGCCGCGCTCCGGTCTGAATTAGGCGATGCCCGCCTGTACACGGTTGCCATCGGCAGCGCGCCCAATCTCTTCCTGGCGACCAAAATGGCGCAATTCGGGCGCGGAAGTTTCACGCACATCGCCGACGACAGCGAGATTCAGGACCAGATGACACGCCTCCTCGAGATCATCGAGAGCCCGGTATTGACCGACATCACGCTGAACTTCGCGGGTGTGGATGTGGCCGATGTATACCCCGAGCGTCCACCCGACCTCTTCCTGCACCAGCCTCTGCTGATCTTCGGGCGTATTTCGAAAGGGCGAGCGGGGATTGTGCACCTGTCCGCGCGCGTGGGCAATGAGCCTTATGAGACAACGATCCCATTTGACGCTTCGGAAGCCACTTTCCATCCGGGTATCACGACTCTCTGGGCGCGGCAGCGGGTGGAGGAGCTGATGGATGAGTGGCGACACACAGATGGGGAGAGACGGGAGGAGATTCGCGCCGGCGTGATTTCCCATGCCATCCGCTATCGTCTGGTTACGCGATTCACTTCGCTGGTTGCGGTCGAGAGCGTGGTGGCAAACCCGGGCGGCGAGTCCAACACGGCCCTCGTGCCTACGGAGTTGCCTGCCGGCTGGCAGATGGACAAGGTCTTCGGCGCTCCGACCACGGGAACGGCCGACGCATTTCTTGAAACTCTCGGTATTACCCTCCTGTGCGCGGGGATCGTGGCGCTCTTTGTCCTGCGCAGAGTGAGAATGGGAGCAGTATCGTGAAGACCATACGGCTTATGTCTATGCTGGTCGTCATCGCCGGAATCTGCCTCACGGGCCGCGCAGTGTACCTCCGTGCGAAGGCCGGGCTGGCGGCCGTCCTGGTCCGCCACGCATGGGAACAGAGCATCCAGTCGGGCAAGCCCCACGCGCCCTGGCCGTGGGCCGACACGCATCCGGTTGCCCGGTTGCGAATCCCGCGCCTGAGCTACGATGAGATTGTCCTGGAGGGTGCGACCCCACGTACGCTGGCCTTCGGCCCGGCGCGCTTGCTCAACGGGGCCGGTCTGGGAGATCCGGGAAACCTCGTCCTGGCCGGCCATCGCACAAGTTGGTTTGAACCCCTTGAAGGGATCAAACCAGGCGATGCGATTCAGCTCGAGTGGTTTGGCGCGCATGGCGGCCTGCATGAGCGGAGCTATACGGTGAAACTGATCCGCGTGGTTCAGCCCCGGGACGCTGCCTTGCTGGGCCCAACGTCTGAGGATGCGCTTACACTTGTCACCTGCTACCCCTTCGGCCGAAGCCCGCGTTCCCCGAAGCGCTACGTGGTGCGTGCCGCTCCGATCGCGCCAGCCGCATCAGTTCGCGGCCCTCGCCCGTCAGAGTGAGCAGCGGCCGACTGCCGCCAGGGCTTTCTTGGCTGCCTCATCCTTCGGGTTCAGGGTCAGGGCGGTTTGATATTCGGCGCGTGCCTTGTCCTTGCCCACCTCCGACTCCCCTGCAAAAAAGCACCGTCGCGAGCGGTTATGCTCTGGTCTTTCCGCTGAGGCATCGCGGTCTGCTCATTTTGTTCGGCGGAGGCTGGACTTGGAATACACTTCGAACTCTTTTCCCGGGGCAGCGAGCTCGAACACTTCCTCAAACTCGTCGTTGCCGAGGATATGATAAGTCTCTTTTGCGCGCCAGCCCGGTGCTATGTTTTCAATCGCCTCAGAGACGAAGACCAGCGTCTTAGGATCCTGGATGGGCTGCATGGCATACTGGTTCACGAATCCCTCAATGTGGAACTGACGATAGATGACGGTTTTCCGTGCATTGTCGAAGCTGAAGAAACCCATATCTTCGTGGATTTCCCCCGTGGGTGTCTTCTCTGTTGCCGCCCAGTGCGACACATTTTTCCCCTGCAGGAATTTGCCTCCCAGAACCAACAGGTATTCCCGTACTACCGTCCCCTTGCCTGGTTCTCCCGTCGCCGTCCCGTGCCACTGCCCGACGAAAAACCGAACAGCTGCCAGGCGGTCGGCCTTTACATCAGATTGCGAAAAAGACATCCCAAATAACGTAAATAGAAGAATCAGAATCGTCATGTCCACATCCTCGGTTACTTGTCGCTTCAATCGAGCCCCAGCGACTTCGGGGGCAATGCAGAACGATAGTTCAAACAAACCACCTGGCAGTCAGCCATTTCAGGGGGAAAAACATCGACACCTGATCCTGATAGTCCTTGTACTGCTGGCCGAACTCGATGACCAGTTTACGTTCCTCCAGCAGGGTCCCGATGAAAAGGTATCCGGAAAGAACCGAATTTACGATGATTGCTGCCTTGTTGAGATCACTGGCCCAGAGAAGGATGAAAACGGCTACGTACCAGGGGTGTCGAACAATCCCCAATACCCCCGTTTGATCGAGATTCCCGCTGCCGGTCATGGCACTGCTTTTCGATCCCTTCCTGACCTGGAGGATTCCGAGGAACTGGAGCAGGCTGTAATGCCTGGCTCCCGCCACAATCAATACGATGGCCAGAGAGACGAGAGAATACCGCAAAATCTGCCAATATCCGCCCCAGTCAAACAGCGGCGGGGAGCTGAACCGCGCTGCATTTGAATACATGATCAGCGGGACAAGCGTGGCGAGCGAAAAAACATTGAATAGCAGTCGGTAATAACGGTAACCGTCTGCAAGTGCCGCCTTGGACCACCTTGTAACCGAAATCGAAATCAGCGCGCTGTGAATGCCGCAATAGAGGGCCCACAGGATGCCCAGCAGCACGTAGTCCAATGCCATAGAATCTTTTTATACCCGCAACCTCGAAAAAAATAGGAAAAATCAAATGCAAAACGGGGTCGAACCGGATCAAAACGGGGACTGACGACTATAAGCTATTGCAGCGCCGGCAACTGATGCGATTTAAGGCCTTCCCGGCATGGCTTACAGCCAAAATTTGAGGTCGTTTTGGGGATTTAAGAAACCGGCATCGCCAATCACTGTGGGCGCAGCGAGATTTCCTGTTGTTAAAGCCAAAATTCGGGCCTGTTTTTAGGCGGTAAGGGCCAGTTCTGTGGACTTCAAAATCGCAGATCTTGCGTGGCTCCATAAGTTAGCGTTGTCAGTCCCCAATTCGACTCGACATGTTTTCGATTGACACGAACTTATTAATACTAGATAATTAGCACAAAAACCGCCTCAAAGCCCGGCAGCGGGCAACGCGGATCGCGTCGGGAAATGCGGTCGCAGGAGTATCGGTTGCTGATCTCGTCGAATCTCAACCTTTGTGCGGAGGCTCAGGCGGATCATGGGCAAAAAATTGATTACCGGTCGTAGGCTTACCTGGTCAGGCATTGTGATTCTCATTGCTCTGGCATTGTTTTTCTTGCCGGGTATCCGGAAGCGTGCCCAGCAGCAGCAAAAGCAGGCTGCACCGGCGGGAAGAGAAGCCGCAGTTCCTTCGCCCTCCAATGCGGCGGTGCCCGCGGCGCCGTTGCCGGTTACGCCGCCTCCTCTCGACGCGCAGGGCCGGTCGATTCTCTTCCACGTCGTTGAAGCGTCCACGGGGCGGCCCATCGAGAATGCGGCGCTTTTTGTCGGACTCTATGCCGCCATAAGAGAGATGCAGCCTGCCGACGCCGCCCGTACGGACCGCGACGGCAACTGCTCGATCCACGTGCCTGCTCCGCCGATCAATGTGGTCGTCCGGGCAGAGACGTATGTTTCCCGGCGCCTGGTTTTTTCCAAGGCCGAAGACTATCCAGAGGAATATACCTTCAAGCTCGAGCGGGGCAGTTCCATCGGAGGGTATGTTCACGATGAAACCGGGAAGCCGATTGCGGACGTGAAGCTCTCCATTACATCCTCCAACATGGTGTTGCAGACCAATTCCGAGCCGTCCAGTCGCGATCTGCTTGATACATTGGTGGCCACGCGAACTGATGTCATGGGACGATGGACCGCAAGCGAAGTCTTGCCGAACCCTGAGAGAATCGGGCTCACACTCGAGCACAAGGACTATGCTACGGCGCAATTCACGACTGAAGCGGTTTCCTCAACCCCGACGATAAGCACTTCGACCGTCCTTCGACCGCTTGCGTCGACATCGATGACCGATCTAAGAGCGGGGAAAGCTGTCCTTGTTATGCAAAGCGGCGTAGTGATCGCCGGAACTGTCATGGACGAATCCGGCCGAGGGATCGGCGCTGCCGAAATAAAGCAATTCGAAAAGAATCCTCCCAACGGGACCTACAACCTGCCCAGGGCCACGGCCAACTCGGAACCGGATGGGAAATTTGTTTTCAGGAGTCTGAAGCCAGGAGAAATTGTAATTGCCGTGCAGGCGAAAGGTTTTGCCCCTGAATATCGGATAATCAAGCTTGCGCAGCACATGCCGGAAATCGAGTTCCGGTTGAAGAAAGGTGAGATTATCAGCGGGCGGGTCGTTACAGAAGCGGGCAATCCGATTGCGGGCGCAAGCATCCAGACGTCAACCGCAGGAGCTGATCAGCCGATTTCGTGGACAGGGAAGTCGGATGCCGACGGAAGATTCCTGTGGGATTCAGCCCCTGTCAAACCCTTGTCGTATCATATCAATGCAGAAGGGTATAAATCCCCAGGTTCCATGACCCTGGATTCCTCCAAAGAACACGAGATCCGTTTGACCAGGCTGGCTGAAGTCAGTGTTATCGGGAAGGTGGTCGATTCACAAACCAGGATGCCGCTGGAGAGCTTCAAAGTTTCCACCGTCAACAGTCTAGCGCCGTTCCCCGCGAACCCAATCGACGGCAAGAACGGGGAATTTACATTGACTGTGCCCATTCGATCCGGCGCTTCCTACATCCTATTGGTGGAAGCCGACGGATATATTCCAGACGGTTCCCAGGTTGTGGATGACAAGGAAAGCAATCGCAACGTGGAAATAGCCATGGTCCGCGGGGGAAGTTACACCGGTACCGTGACTCTGCCCGACGGCAATCCGGCAAACGGCGCCAGCGTCATCCTCTGCGGCGGGAATCTGACGATGGCATATATGCCCCTTCTTCCAACCATGATGAGCAGCATCCGGACCATCCGATGCTCGAACAGCAGTCGGGATGTTTTCACGTCTGCGGCGGTTGCCGACGGTTCGGGCAGGTTCTCATTAAGTGCGGTAGCTCAGGCTCATTCTATTTATGCAGCCCATGAAAAAGGCTTCGCGGCCATCGCACTTGAAAAGCTGGCGAGTTCCTCCCGCATCGTTCTCCAACCATGGGGAAGAGTCGAAGGCACCCTGATGATCGGCACTAAACCGGGCGTCGGCCAGAGGATGTTCCTGAGCAAAGTCCAATCAAACTTTCGCCCGCCGGCCCTGGGTGTATCGTTCAATGCCGTTACGGACAACGACGGCAAGTTTACCTATCCGACTTTGCCTCCGGGAGAGTATCGCGTCTCCCAAATAGTCGGAACCGCGGGCTCCGGCCGAACTGAGATCGTGTCAGTGAAATCCGGGGAGACGACTTCGGTCAAGATCGGCGGCACAGGCCGGCCCGTGATCGGCCGAATCTTCGCGATCGGCGCGGACCAGAGCGTGGTCTTCAAAATACGGAGTATGAGTCTCGCATTGAAGCTGTCCGCCGAAGCCATCCCCAGGCCCACGGATCCCGCGGCATATCGCGATTGGGCGGAGAGGGAGGATGTCCTCGCGCAGATGAGAGCCGAACGCCGATATGCTGTCCAGTTCGAGGATGACGGTTCCTTCCGCGCGGAGGACATCCCCGCAGGTACGTACACTCTGTCGGTCACGGCAGGGCCGGATGCTGCGGGAGCTTCACCTGGGAGCCGCCCTGCGGTCGAGACTTTCACGAAGGAAGTAGTCATTTCCGAAATGACAGGCGGCCGCAGCGATACACCGCTCGATCTGGGCGTGATCAAATTCCAAAGCACTAAGAAGTGACAGCCGGCATGCACCTCGTTGGACGCATCAAACCACCCGCCGCCGGACGATAAGACTCGAAGACGCCGAGTGCAAGGTCGGGATTGAGCCGGGAATGAGAGGCATAAAAAGCTTATATATTCGAAAATTCCTGGCGTCTTCGCGTCCATCGTCCTGGGAACAGCAGTGGGACGTCACCCTATTTTCACTCGGCGCTTTTTTGATCCAGAACGGCTCCACATCCATTACAATCTGCCCAAAGTTCTAAACGCTTTCTACCGTCCTTATTGTCAGGTTTTGGAGAGGGAGCCCAATTTTTTCAATCGACAATGACCTTGAATGCGAATGGCAGACGGCTTTGAGAAGCATCAGGATTTTCATTGGACCAGTGGGCGTTCAGCCATCGGCAGCGCCGGTCCGGGAGCTGGAGTGAACCTGAGCGGAACGTGGGTTTTGGATGCCGCTGATGGCGATTCATGGTTTACGCGTGAGGGCATGCGGCGGAGAATCCGTAGAAGAAGTTCCTATCTTTGAATAGCGGCCGATATTCCGCCTCTTCGCCAGGAGCGCTCGGGTGATCCTTCGCGGGCCGGGATAGCCGCAAAGGAGGTTGCAGATGAAAAGAGTCACTGCATTCGTCGCCAGTGCTCGCAGGAGGCATACCTACAATTCCGTTCTTCGGTTTCTCGATGCCGTGCAATCCCTCGGCGAAGTCGACTCCGAGATCGTCGTACTGAGTGACTACGACCTGAAAACGTGCAGGGGGTGCAAAGCCTGCTGCGACAGGGGCGAGGAACTCTGCCCATTCCAAGATGACCGTGACGTACTCCTCGACAAGATGATGGCGTCTGACGGGGTGGTGTTCGCATCGCCGGTCTACTCGTTCCAGGTCTCCGCGATCATGAAGATCTTTCTGGACAGGCTTGGCTTTGCGTTCCATCGTCCGCGCTTCTTCGGCAAGACCTTCACGAGTATCGTGGTCGAGGCCATCTACGGCGGACCAAAGACCGTCGAATATCTTGACTTCGTGGGCGACGCCCTCGGTTTCAATGTCGTCAAGGGCAGTTGTGTCAATTCGCTGGAGCCGATGCCGGAGAAGCAACGACGCACCAACGAACGCATTCTCGCGTCGCACGGCAGGGTGTTTCACGACAGGCTGTCGCGGCCGTCGCTCCCGGCACCGACGCTCCTGCACCTCATGATGTTCAGGATGGGTCGAACCAAGATCCGGCTGATGCTGGACGAAACCTGGAGCGACTACAGGTACTACCGGCACCAAGGGTGGTTTGAAGCCGACTACTTCTATCCCGTTCGTTTGAACCCGATCAAGAAGGCGGCCGGACACCTGTTCGACTACAGCGCGGCGAGAAGTCTGAAGAAATAGGCCGAGGCAAAGGCAGCAGACCCTCAATCGATCGCGCGGGTTGACGGGTGGAGCGCGGCAGCCGCAGTCGTCAGTATCATGAGCGCGCCTGACGCAACAAACATCGCGCGCAAATGCAGGTCGGCGACCGCGCCGGCGAGCACGAGCGACACCGGCATCAGTCCGACAGCCGCGAACATCAGCACACTCATCACCCGGGCGATCAGCGCACGGTCGACGTAGCCCTGAATCCACGCGGTGATAGAAACATTTGCCAGCCCGGCGGCCACCCCGATCAAAGTCAGAACCACAGCCACCACGGCAAAATTTTCGATGAAGGGGATGGCCGTAATGCCGACGGCTTCGGCGGAAACGAAACCGAGAAATCTCAGGCCGCGCCGGCGGTGCGTGCGCTGCGCACCGGCCAAGATCATCCCTGCCAATGCCCCGCCGCCGAAGCACGACATCATGGTGCCGAAGGCGGCGGAAGACCCGAACCGGACCCTGGCGAGGACGGGCAATCCCACGATGACAGGCCCGAGTGCCCACAGGTTGATGCCCGCGAAAAGCATCACGAGCGAGCGCAGCGCGCCATCACGCCAGACATAGCGAAGCCCTTCGGCTATGGAGCGCAGCATCGGCGGCCTGCCAGGCGGGGCATCAGGAGACGGCTCCGGCTTGGGCAACTGCGCCAGCGGCACAATCGCAAAGACGAAACTGACAGCGTCGATGAAAAATGCGGCGGCGAGCCCCCACATCTTGATGACGAATCCAGCCGGGGCCGGCCCCAGCAGGTTGCAGGCCTGCATGCTGCCGGAGAACATCGAGTTCGCGGCGGTGAGTTGCCCGGTCTGCACGAGCCGGGGCAACAGCGCCTGACTGGCGGGAAATCCAAAAGCATCGGCGGTCCCGAATGCAAACGCGAGGCAGTAGAGGTAATAGATGTTGATCCAATGCGTCCATGTCAGGAACGCCACCGCCGTCACCAGCAGCGTCCGGGCGGCAGTGGTGGCCAGCATGACGTTTCTCGGGGCGAAGCGGTCGCTCACCGCGCCCCCCATCAGCATGAGAAGTGCCCGCGGGACAGCCGCGGTCATCATGATCACGCCAAGCGCGAAACTGGAGCTCGTCAACTGCAGAACCAGCCATGGAAGGGCGACGAGGTAGAACTGGTCTCCGAGCATCGAGACCGTGCTCCCCAGCCACAAATTGCGGAACTGCGGAAGCCGCAGCGGACTCCCCGGCGCTGTTGCCTGTTTGGCAGCGATGGTTTCCACCGGATCCACCGATCGTTTCAGGTGCGTGCAACCGCTATCGTGCAGGTCGTGGACTCCGTGACTGAAATGGCCCCCTGCGAGTTCTCGAAGGGAGTCCTCGTGAACAGGTTCAAAGAGGAGGGGCGGCGAGGGAGAGTCCAGCGTCCCACCTCGCCCGCACAAAAACAACGTAGGGGACACCGATGACTGTCCCTCTCTCCTACCTCAATGCCGCTTCTGAGGCAGCATCTTTTCAAGGGTAGCTGCCAAATTCTCGCCTCTGAATTCATCCTTTCCGCCCATCGAGACGACCTTTCCCTCCGGGTCGACGAGGATTGTGGTCGGAAATCCGTAAACCTAGACCCTAAACCAGTGTGATTTTTTGCTAGAAAAGCTGAAACAACCCTGGAATGTGCTTCGTTATTGGTTATAATAGGAATTAGCATATAACTAATACAACCAAAAGGAGCACATTCCAGGTGAACAAAAGAAACCACAAAA
>JAIQGI010000090.1 GCA_020072565.1 Terriglobia bacterium | reverse complement strand
AAAGCAATTGGCCGAGAGAGGCCTTGCCATTCTTGGTTATACGGCGATCGCAATGTCAGCTTGGAGATCGAATTCAAAGGAGCTGATATGATCGATGAACGACCAGAATTGCGTACTTATTTTTGCGCGGGCCCTTAGCCCGTTCCCAGCGGGTAGAGATCCGCAAGACCCGATGAAAATAAGGGGACTCGTGGTATAAGTGGTTGTGCGCACCCGCTGTTGGGATCCCATCCGCCAGTCACGATGGTATCGCGCATCGGGTGCCTTGGTTTATAAGGAGGATTTTTATCGTGGAATTCATAAATTATCCGGCAGAAAGAGTATTTGATGCGCTCAAAAAGCACATCCTGGTTGATGGGTTTCATGTCATCGTCGACCTGCAGAAGAGCCATGGTTCTTACATTGTGGACGCAGCCAACGGGAAAGAGTATCTGGATTTTTATTCCTATTTTGCCTCGCTGCCCATCGGGCACAACCATCCCAAACTACTTAATGACGAACACTTCCTCGAGGCGCTGCGCTGGGCGGCCATCGCCAACCCGGCCAACTCCGACATCTACTGCAAAGAGTACGCGGCCTTCGTAGAGCAGTTCGCAAGCTATGTGAAACCCGCACACATGAAATACATGTTCTTTGTGGCCGGCGGCGCCCTGGCGATCGAAAACGCCCTGAAGACAGCCTTCGACTGGAAGGTCCGAAAGAACATGAAAAAGGGGATCCGGGGCGAGAAGGGGCAGCAAGTCATCCACTTCAGGGAGGCTTTCCACGGTCGCACGGGGTACACCATGTCTCTCACCAATACGGATCCGGTCAAGACCGACTATTACCCCAAGTTCAACTGGCCCCGCATCATCAATCCCAAGCTCACCTTCCCGATCACGGACCAGGTCATCCGGGATGTCGAAAAAGTCGAGCAGGAGGCCGTGCGCCAGATCAAGGCCGCCATCCGGGAAAACAAGGACGATATCGCATGTCTGGTGATCGAATCCATTCAGGGGGAGGGTGGGGACAATCACTTCCGCAAGGAGTTCTTTCAGCAGCTGCGCCAGCTGGCGGACGAGAACGAATTCCTGTTCATCTGTGACGAAATCCAGTCCGGCATGGGGATCACCGGCAAGCTGTGGGCCTATGAACACTTCGACGTTAAGCCCGATATCATCGCCTTCGGCAAGAAAGCCCAGATTTGCGGCATCATGGTAACCGACCGTATCGATGATGTGGAAAATCATGTGTTCAGGAAATCAAGCCGCATCAACTCCACCTGGGGCGGCAACCTGACCGATATGATCCGGGGCGCCAAATACGCCGAGATCATAATGGAGGACGGACTCATCGAGAATGCCCGGGATGTGGGGAAAGTTTTCCTGGAACGGCTCGACGACCTGTCCAGAATGTCAGGCGGGAAAATCACCAATGTCCGCGGCAGAGGCTTGTTCATCGCCTACGACATGACGGATGGGAAAACCAGGGACCAGTTCCGCACCCGGTGCTGGGAAAACGGGCTGGCAACGCTTTCGAGCGGAACGCGTTCGGTCCGGTTCCGCGGCTGCCTGAACGTCACCCGGACAGAAGTCGACAGGGCCATGTCCCTGATCGAAAAGTCTCTCTGACCCGAATTATTCGTGAAGTAGAACCAAACGCCGGTGAAAGGCAACAAAATTGGACGCGGATAGACGCTGGCAGGACCAGCGCGAAGCGCTGGCGCCTGCGGCGCGGCAAAAGCTCCTGCACGCCGACCAAGACCGAACGGTCAGCGTCTGTAGGCGTTTTTCCGCGTCCAAAAATTTCTTTGATCACATATTCATGAATAATCGGGGCTAAGGATGGGAGCGCTTTCGAAGCCCGGCCCACTTTGCCAATCGGTCCTCCCTCATAATCCGACAGGAGCAGGCGGCCATGAAATTCGATTTTTCCCGGATTTTCCAGATTCTCGTACGCGCGGCCGTGCTGGCCGTCGTGGTGATCGCGGGTCCCTCCGTATTTCGCGCGCAGGAGATTACCGACATTTTTCCGAATGAGGAGTACGCGGCACGACGCTCGGCGCTCATGGCGGTGATCGGCGACGGCGTCGCGATCGTGCAGGGAACCATCGAACGCCCCGGCGAGCAGCACTTCCGGCAGGGAAATCAGTTCTGTTACTTGTTCGGTCCGATCAACCAGCCGCGGGTGATCGCCGCCATCGATGGACGGAGCCGGCGGACGACGCTCTATCTGAACCGCGACCGGATGGAGCGGGCCTACGGCGTGCCGTCGCTCGCTCCCGGCGACACCTCGGCGCGGGCGGCCGGCGTCGACGCGGTCGAAGCGCGGGATTCGTTTGCGAATGCGCTCGCGCAATTCGCCACGGAAAAGCGCACCATCTTCACCCCCTTCCGGCCGGAAGTGCTGGGTGAAGCCTCGGCATCGGACGCCTCAGCCCAAGCCAATGCCACCCGGCGCGATCCGTGGGATGGACGGCCGTCGCGCGAAGATGCGTTTATCGGGAAACTCAAGGCAGTTGCCGCCGACTCGGCGGTCAGAGACCTCGATCCGCTCATCGACAAGCTGCGCGGGACGAAAGATGCCCGTGAAATCGAGGTCATTCGCGACGCTACCAGGATCGCCGGCCTTGGGATCATGGAGGCGATGAGCGATGCGCGCCCGGGGATGTACGAGTACGAGCTTCAAGCCGATGCCGATTTCGTGTTCAAGAGGTATGGATCCTATGGCGCATCCTTCAACGCGCTCATCATGGCCGGCCCGAACACCCTCTTCAGCAACTATCACAAGAACACCGCGAAGATCCAGGACGGGGACTTCGTCGAGATCGACTACAGCCCGGATTACAAAGGCTACTCCTCCGACATCACGCGCGTCTTCCCCGCAAACGGGAAGTTCACGCCGCTGCAGCGCGAAGCGTACACCATATATCTGCGGCTCTATCAGGCCCTGCTGACATCGATCAAGGTTCACACCGCGCCGCGCGACATCATCAAGGCAGCCGTGGTGAAAATGGATTCGATCATGGCGGCCTATAAGTTTACCAGCCCCGGCATCAAAGCCGCCGCAGCCGCGTTTGTGGAGCGGTATCGCAACAGCCGCTCCAACAGTCTTGGACACACTGTCGGCATGGAGGTCCATGACGTGCGGATGCCGACCGAGACGCTGGAGCCCGGAGAGATCTTCACCATCGAGCCACAGATGAACTTTCCCGACGAACACTTCGGAATCAGGCTCGAAGACATACTGCTCATCACGGCGTCCGGCTGCGAAAATCTGTCAGCGTTCGTGCCGATCGAGATCCAGACCATCGAGAATTTGATGAAGGAGCGGGGACTCAGCGATGCGGCGAGGAAGTGGCCGGGCCGGCAATAGGCACCTGGAAAGTCAAAACTGCCGGCCCCTGGGGCTAGCGGGCCGCCTGGCGCCAGCCCCAGAGGCCGGCGAGCAAGAAGGGAACTGCAATGGCGATTACGGCCAGGCGTCCCAGCCACGGACTGGTAATGCAGAAACCGACGCTTCCGACAGTCACTTGAAAGCCAGCCGGTACATGATCGGCACTACAAGATGGTCCATCGATAGGTGAGCGGCATTGGCTGGATAGGACCAAAACCGGCCAGATCGAACGACGTAACAATCTTGAGATCGCCAAAAATCATTGAAGGTACTCGCCATGAGTACGCGCAGGTTCCGCCTCAGCCATACTGGAAGCTGCCGGTGGCCACCACTTGGTCGCCTTTGTAGATGACAAACTTCGGGGGATTACCCCGGTCTGGGTTGATGACCGCGTACTGTTCACCCGCCGCTCCCGTCAAGATATAGCGCAGCCGCAGCATGTTTCCGTTCCGGTCTGCGGTGACGTAGCTGACAAAAGGAGCACCCACTCTCAAGCGGTAAGGAGCGCCTGTGGTCACGACAAACGGCGAGGTTTCAGATGAGCTTGCGAGCGCCGGTTTGTCGGGAGCAGGCTGCAGGTAGAGTCCTCGGATTCGATAATTGTCCGCCGGCAGAGGAATAGTGTGACTCGGAGAGTCCAAAATGACGAGTCGTCGGTCCCCTTGAAGGAGCAGGCGCCGGACAAATTGCCCGTCCAGGGTCAACTCTGCCATAGGAGAGGTGATCTGCGCAAACGTGACGGTGAGCGGCGAATCTCCGGATGCTGCTTTAAACGCAAAGCCCAGCTGATACTCATGCCCTTCCAAAAACAGGTTTTTGGGAACCGGCATGGGGCTGTACGGGATTCCCTTGGGTTCGCCCTCGCGCGCGACGGGCGTGAACAGGAATTTGTCCTGGGCATCCAATTGGCCGTCGAGGTTATCCTGCACCTGGAATTGCCATTTCTGGCCCTGAAGTTCGACCTCACCCGCATAGGACGATCTTATTCCAATATAGCTTGAATTCTCACCGAGGAAATAGAACGGTTCCAGCAGGTAGGAGCGATTGACTCCGCCGCTGCTGAAAGAGAGCCGGACACCTTTGAAGAAGGAAAGAAGGATGCTGCTGCGCATGTTTTCCGATCTGTAGACGCCCCGAGGATCATCCGTCAAGTCCAGGTTTTGATTCAGATCCAGATAAAGAGTGTGGCTGGTGAGATTGACGGCGAAGCCTACGAAGTCGCCCGGATTGGGACCAACCTTAAGCGCCCGGCGCACAATCTTGTCGTCTGTTCCGAAATTCGGCTCTTTGCGAAATTTCACTTCCTGCTGGCCCGGATCGATCTTTGTAATCAGTCCACTTGTTTCCAGGTATTTGAGAGTAAATGAGAAAGTCGCGGCTTTGGCCGCCGTTTGAGCGGGGGCAGGAACCCGCAATGAGCCCAGCCCCGCAATTAATACCAGGAGGCAACTTGGGAGCAGGATAGAAATGTGAAGCTTGCGCAAACGACCGAGCCGAACCTTTGCAGTTATGGCATCCATGGTCGTGACCCCCTATGGAGGTTTTGAGGTGTGTTGCTACTCTGACTTTCCTATATTGTAGATCGCGGCCGACTTGAAGTGCAAACAAAAGGAAGATCACTGGCGGAGATCCTGAACCGCTTTAGCCCGGATCATTCATGAATATGCGATCCAAAGAAATTTTTGGACACTGAAAAACGCTGGCGCCTGCGGCGCGGCAAAAGCCTCTGCCAGCGTTTATCCGCGTCCAATCTTGTCGCCTTTCATCGGCGTTTGGTTCTGCTTCACAAATAATTCGGATTAGGTGGACAACGCGGCTTCGGACTTGCTCGGGACACTTTCACAAATCAGTCATCTGCCCCTGGCAGTGGACGACGGCTTGCAGTATTTGTCTGGTCTCTAATAGAGCGGACGCCGGAATCCTGCGAGATTGACCGTGCCGCGCGCCCGAGCTGTCAGCGGTCCTGAATGACGGCGATCTGGGCCGGGTCCAGATCGTAGCCCTCTTCCCTCCCGATTGCCATCGCCAGGGACCTCAGTGCCTCGGCCTCGGAATCGCCGGATTTCGGGGTGTGCTTCGGAATCGGCCGCCTGATGACCTCGGCGCCGATCTGGATGTAGACCTCCCAGCATTTCTTCTGTTTGTCCCATTCGACTTTGGCATTGTCTGCTCGCAACATAGCCAAACTCCTTTCACCGGTTCATATCCTTGCCTTTATCGAGAAGCACCCTGGCACTTGTGGGGATATCGGTTTTTTCTGCAGCGCCCCGATTGATAAGCTGAGGCAAGTTGAGGCCCGTCGGGTGCGTCTTCTCGAAGGCCTCCGCCCTGTCGATCCATGCCCTGACCGTAAGCTCCATTTTGTCGGGGAGCGCCAACAGGATGCTGTTGCCCGAGGATGCACATTTCACGACGTGCAGTTCCGGAAAAACCGAGGCATAGGTCTTCAGCATGTCGGTGTAATCCGCCTCTGCATCCCATAGGTTGGCGCACACTACGCCCCCGTCAGCCAGGCGATCCCGGACGGCCTTCAGAAACTCCTGCGTTGCCAGCCTGTATGGGATCGACGTGGCGCTGAAGGCATCCAGGAAAATGATGTCGTACTTGTCCTTCGAATTCTCAATGAATTGACGACCGTCGCCCAGATGAACGATCTGGCGATCATCTTCCTTGAAGAAAAAGAATCTGGTGGCGACATCACGGATTTCAGGATCGAGTTCCGCCGTCTCGATGGTGGCGTCGTTCAGAAGCCTGTGGAGGTAGCGCTGCATGCACGCCCCGCCCAGTCCGACGATCAGGATGCGTTTGATCTTGGGCACCATGGGCAAGACGGTCATGATGTGCCGGGCGTACGAAAGCGTCAGCTCGTCGTGGTCGGCGAGGTTCATCTCCGACTGGATGGCGTCCGTGCCATCGAACCTGCCGTCGAAGATCAGCTGGCGATACCCGTTGGGGGTGTCCTGTACCGTGATGAACTGGTACTGGCTTCTGACCTCGTAGACGACCTGGTATTCCTGCGCCCTTAGAGGGAGGGAGAGGATGGCACTCAGTGTCAGGGTGAACAACAGCCGGCGGATGAGCGTAGCGGGAATCATGTATTTGCCCGAAAAAGAAACCGGAACCGCGCCTGACAAAAAGGCCGATGATCTGCAACCGATCGTGCAGATGAAAATTGAGTGCTCAAACGAGCGTGCTCGATTCGCGGCCGATTATTATGCCTTGCCTGCTTTCTGAGAGTTTCCCAAGTAAGGTTGACTGAATTCTCCGCAGCCGCCTCACTCCAAATCTTACCCCAAACCCTCACCTTCCGTGCGGCTCCCACGGCATTTCGGCAAGCATTTCTACTTGGTGACTGACTTCTGTTTCGGGAGAAAGAACAAAACGAGTCCAACAATGAGAATCCCGGCGCCGACGACCGTGCCGATGATATGCTTGGGACCAAAACCCACCCCATAGATGTGTAGCGGGCTCGCCAGCAGCATAAAAGCCACTATCAGCACTCCCAACACAATCAATGCGAAGCCCCATCTCCTGGTTTGCATGTTCTTCTCCTTTGATGCTAATCCAAGAAATTATGAGTAAACACTCTTGTCCAAATTAACCTTTTCAGGTCAAACATCCTGGCCGGGGTCTGACCCGGCGTGCGAAACAGGGAGACGGCCCGACCTTCTTGGGGTCAAACTGAATTTGTCGAATAGGAAAATACCCAAGGTCGTCCGACCATGACGGGATTTTGTGGCCATCTTCTCCCAATTGTTACCAATTTTTTTCCAGAATGGAATTTGATGGACAGTCCGAATTGACCGCGTTTCGGATCAAATTCCGGGTGCGGCCGCCGTTCGGGTTGTGAGATAAGATGTTGTGTGAACTTCGGCCGGCCGCTCCAGGGCCGCCCCATCGACCGCAGCGTCGATTATACATCGGATTCTGTGCTCAAACTCGAGTTTTGCGCACACCCCTGCCCAGGTGTACCGGGACGGAATGCCGGCCCTGCCATTCGCTCACGGAGTCATGTTACCTTCCCGGCCTCCAAGAACTGGTCAGGCTGGCCGAAGACACTCTCAGACTCCCGGAACTCGCTTGAGGTAACCCGCATGCCCGATCCCAGTCGCTTCTACCGTTTTCTCCTCAAGTGGGAAAAAACCAAGATCAGGTACATCTCCATCTCGTGACTGCGGCGAATCCCTTGGGATATCGAATCCGGCTGCCGCGCTGAGGACCCACCTCCCTGTCCTCGACCTCTCGGGAGGCCCTTTCGGCGCCGCGTGCCAGTTTCCGAGTACACAACCATGTGACCGAAAGCGATGGCCGCGTAACTTCCCAGGTCGGGGCTTCCGGTCCGTGAGGCGTATAGAGGGCAGCTGCTAAGTTCTCGATTGGGGCGCTGTTTCTTTCCGGACGGCACAAGACGTTTGAGTTCTTCGGACCAGTTCTGGACGAAGATCATTTCGGTGATGGGGACGGAGCCAGCGGACGTGCGTCGTTCAGTCGTAGGTCACGCGTGGGGGACGCTGGGATCGGGAGCGGCGTGGAAATGGTGGGAGCGGTGCTCCTCACCCGCGCGCTGGCGACGATCGCGTTCGACGTGCCGTGGGGCGGGACTCTGCGCTGGGGCAGCGCGGCGACTGGACTCAGCCCTTGTTCAGGCCCTGCAGCAGGCTCTGCAGGTTGAGGGTGCTGGCCTGTCCCCGAATCTGTTCCTGCACCCGCGGGTAGATCGTTTTCGCTTCGTCCTGGAACTGGACGAATAGCGCCCGTAAATCGGCCACGTTGAGCCGGCGCCCTTGAGCGTAGTACTGCTCTGCCACGTGGCCCAGGGCGTAGGTCGCCGAGAACGTGATTATGGCGCCGGTGGCAATCCTGGTCACCCCACCTACCATCCCACCTAGCAGACCGCCCGCCAGCCCGCCGATCAGTCTCATCGCCACGCTCTCCAGACTCTGCGCCGCGGCGCCAAGACCAAAGGTGGCGGCGAGGTCTTTGACCTGGTTGATGTCCAGCTTCTGTCCGTGGCGCTGGCCAATCTGGTACACCATGCGCAGCTGGAGTGGCAGGACGGCGATGTTGGCTAGTCGGTCCGGCAGGACCTCGATCGCTCCCGTGAGGATGGCCTGCTGGAGGATGAACTCGTCCACCGGCCCAGCAGGCGGCTTGCCGGTGCGCACCTCGGCGACGGGCGCATCCGCCATGGCATTAGCCATGCGGGTCGCATCGGCAACGTCGGCGTCGCTGAAACCCAGGGCCGTGCGCAGCTCGTTGAGGAACGCCTGCTCTGACGCGTTGGCCGAGCCGTCGGCGTTGATGACGGCCAGCGCACCTTCGTACGCCGCTCGGCGGGCCTCGTCATCCGACAGGCGAGAGACCAAGTCAACGACAAGCAATTGCCCGGCGGCGACCTGTTGCGCGAGGCGGATTACATCGGGATTCCCGGTGCGGGCAACGACGACATCAATCGCGCGCTGCTCGGCACTATCCACGGTGCCGTCAGCACGAGCAGCCAGCATAGCGATGGCGATCAGCGGAGCCTGGTCGATGGTTTTCATGTCGGAATCATAGCATGGGTGGGGGATAGTCGAAATAAGACGCTTTTTTGGAGCAAAATTCTCCTGCGAGTGCTGCCTTTGAGCTTCTGATGAGGAGGCAATCTGTCAACTTTCTCTTGCCGTGCCTGTGAGATCGATCATGACTCAAAACGCTGCTGCAAAATGGAGGGTTTAGGCAAATTACCAGCAGATGGTGCGGATGGTCTTCCTGCTCAGAGATAATCAACCCGAGCCCTCGCCGGCGCGGCGGTAAGTGACATCGTACTGGGCATGGACGTCGATGAGGCCGGACCGCCGCGGAAGTCGTCTGCCGACCGCGGGAATATGTTCCAGAACAGGACAAATGAGGCTCGCAATTTGCGTCTCGCGGGTTCACATCCCTGATATGATCAGGCTGTGGATGCTTCGCTCCGCAAAGAACACTCCGTTCGGAATGACAGGCATTAGTGACATGGATTATGGCGGACCCGGTTGTGATTGTGGATTATGACCTGCGTTGGGCGGCAATGTTCGCAGAAGAAAAGGCGCGCATTCTTGAGGCACTCGATGGACTGGATGTAGCGGTTGAGCACGTTGGCAGCACATCCGTGCCGGGATTGGCGGCCAAGCCGATCATTGACATTATGGTAGTCGTGCCAGACCCTGCGACGGGAGAGAAAACAATCGCACCGCTTACTGTGCTTGGCTATGATTATCATGGTGAGCTGGGCATCCCCGGCCGCTTTTATTTTGCTAAGGGTCGCCCTCGCAAGCACCATCTGCATATGTATCCGCGCTGTCATCCCGAGATCGCGAGGCTTCTCCTCTTTCGCGATTACCTTCGCGCCAATCCCGACGCGGCACACGAATATGCCAAATTGAAACGCGCCTTGGCGGAAAAATTCCGTGATGACCGTGAAGCGTATACGGAAGCCAAGAACGATTTCATCAGATCTATCGAAGCAAAAGCGCACCTGCTCAGCGATGTTTCCGAGAATAGCGGTTGTTACCTATGACGTGCCGCCTCACGAAATTCTCCAGCACCGGCGTGCTCGTTTACAGCCTGCGATTTGGTGCTGATTTTCTAATTAAAATCATTTACGGCAGTAGAATGCGAGTCCCAGGCTAGTAGCGCATTATACGGACAAACGGCGCATCTAATCACTGCAGTTTTCGTGTTGACATTCGACCCGAACAACCCCATACTCCTGTCGTATGGCTACCCAAGAGAAGGAACGACTGACTATTTTGCAGGGCACTCTCGACTTGCTGATTCTGCGCATCCTGATCCTCGGCCCGCAGCATGGCCAGGGGATTGCCAGCGCAATTCAATCCCAAAGTGATGATGTGCTTCTGGTAGACCACGGTTCCCTGTATCCGGCGCTCCAGCGTCTCGAAGACCGAGGCTGGGTCGCCGCAGAATGGGGCGCCTCGGACAACAACCGGAAGGCGCGCTTCTATACCTTGACGAAACAAGGTCGAAAGCATCTCGCCCGACAAACCAGCCAGTGGCGACGCATGTCGAAAGCAATTGGGAGGATTCTCGGACCCGAACCAGCGGAGGGATAATTCGCTATGTTTGGCCGTAAGAAGCGTCGACTTTCCGATATCGACTCAGAGATCAAATCTCATTTGGATCTGGCAACCGAGCAATTCCACGAGCAGGGCCTCGACGAGCGTGAGGCTCGCTATGCGGCGTTGCGCCAATTCGGCAATGTCACGATCGCCCGGGAACGCCTTTACGAAGCCAGGCGATGGCGATGGTTGGACGACCTCGGCTCCGAATTACGTCACGCACTAAAGAATCTCATCCAGACTCCGCGCTTCACGCTTCCGGCTGTGCTCACGCTCGCCCTGGGGTTGGGCGGCGCCATGACGTTCTACAGTGCTTTTCATTCCGTGTTTCTGCGCGCGCTGCCCTTTCCCGGCGCGGACCGGATCTATCGCCTGGTGACAAATACACCCACGGGACCGAATCCTTGGCCCACCGTCGGCCTGACAATGGAGCTGGGGAAATTGTCACCCGATGTGGAACGCGTTGGTTTGCTGGAAGGATTGATTCAGTCTTACTGGATCCTGGATGACGGCAGCAGCGTTCCAGTGCAGGCCTTGTCATTTGATGCCGGAATCCAGGATATGGCGGGCTTGAAGCCTGCATTCGGATCACTCTTTCAGGATGATGCCTTCGCGACAGGCAATGGCGTGATCCTGAGTCATCGTTTCTGGAAGAGCAGACTTGGAAGTGATCCGACTGTCGTGGGACGCACCCTGAACATCCAAAACATACGCCGGCCCATTCTGGGCGTGCTCTCAGAGGGAGCGGAAGTGCCCTTGAGCCCGGAAGCAGATGTTTACCTGCCCATCAAAACGCTCACGAGCCAACAGGAAATCGACGGCACTACCTGCACGGCTCTTTTGCGCCTGCGAAGCGGAATCCGGCCGGAGGCTGTGCTGTCCCGCTTTCTGGCAGCGGCTCAAAACTTGAGTCAACGATCAGGATTTCAGGAACACCCCGATCTTCAATCGCTTCGCAAGGCGATGGCCGCGGATGCGGATTTGCGCTTCTTCGTTGTCTGCGGCGCAGCTGCCCTTTTTCTGCTGCTGGCAACGGCGAATGTCGCATGCCTGTTTCTGGCGAGAGCAGCCGAAAGAGCCTGGGAGACTTCCGTGCGGCTTTGCCTCGGCGCTCCGGCCTTGTCGCTGTTCCGCAAATTCCTGGCAGAAGGGCTGGTAGTGGCCTTGGTTTCTGCCGGTTTCGGCTTCTGGCTCAACATGGCCTTGGCGGGTTCGCTGCGCGCCTGGCTGCCGGGCGGCGAGTCCCTGCCCGGACTGAATGGCACTTGGGATCACCTGGGTGTGGCATCGTTTGGGCTTGGCTTGGTCATCCTGATCACGCTGCTCTTGGGCCTGATTCCCATGCTTCAGATTCGGCGCCTGGATCTGTCGCTTGCCATCCAGGAAGGGCACCGCATCCAAGGTGTTCGCACCAAAGGAAGAACAGCTTTGGTAGTCGTACAGATGACCCTGGCCACGCTGATGCTTTGTGCCACGGCTCTGCTGGGGCGGAGTCTGTGGGCCATGTCTCACCGTCCCTTGGGATTCAAGGCGGAAAAACTGGCCATGGTGAGGCTGCTTTACGACCACCGGCCCAAGCTGGGGCAACGCTGGGAAAACCCCGCCTTTTTGCCCGCTTTGCGCGCTCGATCCGGCATCCAGAGCGCGGCGCTTACGAATGGATTTGGGGGCGTTTCGGGCATGAGCCTGTTGAGTGTGAGCGGCAGAGCCGCGCACATCGGCGATGACGGACATGAGCTTGGGCATTTTCCATTGCTAGTCGTTTCCCTGAGCCCTCAGGCTCTTGAAACTTTGGGTGTTTCACTCATCCAAGGGCGCGATTTCACGGCGGAAGATGCGCAAAACCGAGTTTGCATTCTGAATCGGGAGGCCGAGCGCCTTGCAGGTCTGGCGAGCGGGAAGGCTGCAGGTCAGAAGCTTTACTTGGGCAAAGTGCCCATGGAAATCATTGGCGTCACACCCGATGTCCATCTTTTTCAGGATGACGGATCTGCCGCGCCTATGCTTTTCCAGCTCCTGAATACCTTCCCTCCCGACGCGCTTTTTGTGCGCTCCACGCTTTCCAAAAAAGATCTCGAAGCCACCATTTCGTCGGTCATGCGCGAAACCTTCCCGGGGGTGAAGCCCGGCAGCGTTGATGAATTGAGCGAGATGCGCGGCGAGCAATCGCTTCCGCATCGCCAGATCATCGCCATGCTCGCCGTCTTCGGGGGCACAGCCATCCTGCTGGCTGCGCTGGGCCTTTCGGCCCTGCTTTCCGACAGCGTCTCCCGGCGCAGGCGCGAGCTGGGCATCCGCGCCACTCTGGGAGCGACATCCAAACGCCTGATCGGCCAGGTCATGCTTCAGGGACTTTGGCGCACGGGGCTGGGCGTGGGACTTGGCCTTGCCGCCGCGCTGGCCTCAGGCCGCTACCTGAAAAACCTGCTTTTCGGCATCCGCGCCAACGATCCAAAGACACTAGCCGCAGTCGCATCGCTGCTGCTGTTCCTGGGATTGGTATCTTCCCTCATCCCCGCCCTCCGCGCCGCATCCATCGATCCGGCGAAGGCGCTGAGGGAGGAATGACGCGCCGCGCTTTTCATCCCATCCACCCCATTCATCCCCGGCCAAAAGCTTTTTCGCCGGGGATAGACGAGATGAAGGGGATAAAGACGAAAAGCAGATCTCTTGGCTGCGACATTGGGAAGATATTTAGACGAATTTCTTGACTGACACGTATTCATTCGCTCAGATTTGCGGAGGACAATATGCTACAGGCTTGAGGCGCTCGCTGTGTCAATGCGTATAGTGGGGTTACCGGACAAATCCCGCCTCTGTAGCTTCCCCAGTGAGATTTCGCTAGGGTTACACTAACGCACTGGCGGCCCCATTCCCAACATCGAGTGCAAGTTGTGATCACTCAAGAACTTCTCTGCAGCAGGCCCATTCTTGTATCCATTCTGCTTGAGAACGTTTAGGTACTCTTCAAGCAGTCGCCCTGATTTGCTGTCCGAATGGTTGGCGAGAAATAGATCGTAGCTTCTCCTTACGTGTGGAACTAGGGCTCCATCATCCTCGAAGACTCTCGAGTTATCCAGTCCAGTCAGATAGGTGCGTAAATAAATCTGGTACCACCATGAAGCATCATCCTTCCCAACAAAACTGGGATAGGTCGCCAGGAACCTTTCCCAGTTGGCTACCCGTTCTGCAAGCGCATCCCACGAGATTGTCAAACCGGCGTCACTTGAAAAACCAGCATGTTGCTCCGACCTTCGTAGATTCAGATATTCCCGCATGCCTGACGTCACCAGTCCGCCATAAGTCGTTAGGAGATAGTCCATGCTCTCGTCTACAAAAGGAGTGCCCTCATCGAACAACAGATCATATCCCTGAAGCTGAAGGGCCGCGCGCAAGGAAGATGTCGCGACTTCGTTCGATTCAACGCGCTCTACTGCAGGGACTTCTGCAAGTTGTTTCGTAAAAGTGTCTGCGCGCGCCATTTGATCTCTGCGGAAGCTGAGGAATGCTGCGTCCGCAGCGCTTGTCGATGCCACTGAGCGCATTTGCTTGATGGTCCGCGAAGTACGTTGCTCAAATGCTGGGAATTGGGATTTCAGCTGTTTGAGAATCCCGCCAATGGCATCTTGCTGTGATGTCAACGATTGATATTCCTCGAGCGCAGTACCAGTTGAATTTGTGCCAGTTTGGCCGAGTTCTTGATTCCTCTTAGCGGTACACGCCGCAAATTGAAGTACAATCAGAAGAGCGACAATTCGCCTGAAAGCGCGATCGTCTGGTTGCATTCCACACCTCGAATCACGCTCAGAAGGCACATAGGAAGGACAAGCTGGCTACTGTTCTCACCCTCCGGGCGCACCCCCCTGCAGGCAGGTCCCTCCGCTGCTGATAAGATGCGATATGCCAACTAAGCCGCAACTAGGAGTCCGTCCGAGAATTGCGGTTTGAAGGCATATTGTCGCCCTGGAGCTGCCTTATGCAGCGATCCGCCAGTCAGTCGAACATGTCAGATTGCAGAATGTAATTTTGCGTCACTCGCGGTGTGGACTGTGAGTT
>JAIQGI010000089.1 GCA_020072565.1 Terriglobia bacterium | reverse complement strand
CGCGGCATTTTCCATCAGGGCATAAGCCGATCGTCGATGCTATGAGCGTCTGAGCACATGTCTGGAGTTTTATCTGCGCCGCCCAGTTGTGCGGCGCCGGCAAGTGAACAGATGGCGCCCTTTCATAATGCGTATTACGCGCTACTCGTAGAACTGACGGAGCATTCCAAGGGATCCGACCGCTTGCGTTCACTTCTCCCGGATCGCGACTACTCGGGCAAGTGACCAAAGGCAATTGCAGGGTAATTTCGGGAATGGAAATCGAGGAGTAACTGCTGGGATTGCGGAAATCCATAATCTATTACGCTGGCCTGAGATAGCCGTGTGAAGTCGACGATTTACCAGTTAAGTGCCTGGTAAACGCGCTACCCGTAGAAGTGGCATCAATGCTCGGGCGATTGATTTCGCTAAATTCGGGCGTCTGATGCTGAACAATGGACACTGGGAAGGAAAGCAAATCGTGTCGGAGGCCTGGGTGGAGCAAGCCACTCAACCCGAAGGGAAGCCCTCCAGCTACTATGGAGACGATCCTTTCTTCGTCTCCTTAGGCCATTACTACAAGTACTTCTGGTGGGGAGACAGACGATCCGGGGGTATGAGCGACTTCTACGCCGTGGGTAACAAAGGACAATACATTTACATCTCGCCCCAGAAGAGGGTGATCATCGTCCGCAACGGCTTCGATTTCGGAATCCCATCGTCACGATGGCTGCGCCTGTTCTACCAACTGGCGGACGGCTTGTAAGAAACTCAGGTGGGCACGCACGCTGGATTGGGAAGCTGGTGCAACACATGTGATGCAGGACGTTATGTTTTTCAGCGCCGACATGGATTCTTCGGCGGCGCAGCCCGGCTCGCCGTCAGAGGTATGCCGACAAACTGGATCCGGCGATATCATTTTGACTTACAATCCGAACGAAACGAGCTTCAAAGTTGACAGTTGCCCCTTATCAGACGCTGGAGGCAGCGAGTCCAGACCCGAAACGACAGCTCATTTTTCCTATTCCCCGGGCGCCGCCTCTCCTGCCGGTAGACGTCACGCCAATCCGAGATCATGCCGCTTTCGACTTCCTTTTCGCCTTCACTGCTTGCAGCACCTCCTCGACTGCAGCGCGCCGGTATTCGTCCGAGAGACGCGAATGGCCGAGGTCGGATTCGAAGTTGTGGGTGCGCTCAATGGCGGGATTGACAAGACCGGAGCAGTCGCGACCGAGCGCCTTGAGGAATGCGCTCTCGTAGCCGCTGTCCTTGGAGCAGGCACGCTGGTACCCAGGATCGAATGCGCGAAATCGGCGGTCAGGTCTGAAATCGGGCCCATCCCAGAGATCCATCAGGCCGAACACGCGCTCCTGAATGCGCCGCATCCCGGTTACGGGATCGCGTTCGAGCAGACGCAGCTTCTTGAGCCGCTTGAATACCCAGAATGGGAGATCGATCTCGACGCCGTGGGGATTTAAGATCTTGCCGTCGAATTCGTCAGACAAAGCTTCGCCAATCAGCAGCTGGTTGATTTCGGAGCTCCAGCCCGCTCACGTCAGAACACGAGGGAAGGGCAGCAGGCCAGAACGATCCTGACTCGCTACACTTAAAACCCTATTTGCTCTCCGAAGATTCTGTCAAGCCGATTTTTGGCCTTTGGCAAGGGTGAATTCTCATGCCGGATATTGGAGAACGCACTGCAAGATGGCCATGGTGTCTGTCGGCAGTTCCTGGACTTTCTAATGGCTCAAAGCACTTGTACGATAACGTATCCCGTCCAAGTGACTGGTCATCCGTCAACTTCCCACATCGCGGCATCCGGATAACATGCCAAGCTCCGGTGACCCACTCAATTGCGCAAGTGCTGCGGATTCAGCTACCCGGGCCAAGCAGAGTCGACTATAATCGCAGCCAAATTGCATCTCTGTGATTGCAGTGTGCAAATTGCCTGTAGAGGGAACCTCCGTGATCGGAACCAGGCTCGGCCCATATGGTATTACTGAACTGCTCGGTGCGGGCGGCATGGGCGAAGTATACCGAGCCCGTGACGAACGGCTCGGCAGAGATGTGGCAATCAAGATCCTGCCCAAGGCAGTGACGGATGACCCAGAGCGCATGGCTCGGTTCGAGCGCGAGGCGCGGGCACTGGCGGCGTTGTCCCATCCCAACATTCTGGCTATTTTCGATTTCGGCACCGATGGCGGCATTACCTACGCCGTGACCGAGTTGCTTGAAGGCGAGACTCTGCGTCACCGCCTGGGGCGCGAACGGATCCCATGGCGCAAGTGCATCGAAACTGCGGCGGCCATAGCGGATGGCTTGGCCGCAGCCCACGGTAAAGGGATCATCCATCGGGACATCAAGCCTGATAACATCTTCATCACAACCGACGGCCGGATTAAAGTGCTCGACTTCGGACTGTCGCGGATTGCTGAAGCAGCGCATGCGGCTGAAGGTGCGACCACCCTGACGGATCCTGGCACGGCTGCAGGAACGGTCATGGGAACCGTCGGCTACATGGCGCCGGAGCAGGTGCGTGGGCAGGTCTCTGACGCGCGTAGCGACATCTTCAGCTTGGGGTGCCTGCTTTACGAGGTGCTGGCCGGAACGCGCGCCTTCGCCCGTGAGACATCCGCCGAAACCGTGGCGGCGATCCTCAAGGACCCGGCGCCGGAAGTGAGCGTTTCGGGAATTGAAGTCACTCCGGAATTGAACCGCATTATCTCCCACTGCCTGGAAAAGAATCCGGGAGAGCGTTTCCAGTCCGCCAGCGACCTGGCATTTCATCTTAGGAGCTTGCTTGGCGGGACCGCAAACGCGCGACCGGATGCCGTTAAGC
Source organism: Terriglobia bacterium (assembly GCA_020072565.1). Classification (NCBI taxonomy): domain Bacteria; kingdom Pseudomonadati; phylum Acidobacteriota; class Terriglobia; species Terriglobia bacterium. Next base: position 11,801 of record JAIQGI010000089.1, on the reverse strand, counting down.
CAGGAGCTGGAGCCAAGTCGGCCTCTCTGGCCATCGCCGTGCTACCATTCACCAACCTGAGTTCGGATCCAGAGCAGGAATACTTCTGTGATGGTATGACCGAGGAGATTATCACCGCGCTTTCAAAGATTCGCGGCCTGCGGGTGATCTCGCGCAATTCGATGATGACCCTGAAAGGGACGAGCAAGACGACACGCGAAATCGGCGAACTTCTGAATGTTGGGCAGGTTCTTGAAGGAAGCGTCCGCAAGTCCGGCAACAATCTGCGCATCACCGCGCAACTGATCCATGCGGCAACCGACGAGCATCTCTGGGCCGAACGCTATGCCGGCACATTAGATGACGTTTTCGATATCCAGGAAAAAGTGGCCAGCTCCATTGCGGATTCGCTCCAGCTGGAGCTCAGTCCTGGCGAGAGCCGAAAGGCCGACGCGCAGCCGGGTGCGGATGCGCTGGCGCATGAGTGCTATCGACGCGCAAGGCATGAGATGCTCTTCGCGACCCAAGAATCCTTTGAAAAGGCCCTGCGATTGATGCAGCAGGGCATCCAGACCGTAGGCGAGCACCCTGTCCTTCACATGGGGCTCGCTCAGATGCATTGGCTGGCGGCTGAGTGGGGACTCGAGCCTCGTGCGAAACTCCTTCGCTCGGCTGTAGAATATACCCACCGCATCGAGGCTTCCGACCGGCGCTACGCCCCGGCCCTGCTTGCCAAACTTGAACGCTTCACGGGCAGCCATGTGAGGGCCATCCGCCATTTCGAGGATGCGGTGGCAGCAGATCCCACCGACGTGGATTCGCTTTGGTTCCTTTCTCATAATTATAGCTTCGAGGCCGGGAAGCCGGCTAGCGGGCTGGCGATCGCCAACCGGCTTCTTGCCATCGATCCTCTCACGGTGATGAATCTTTTCACCATTGCGGTCGCTCACTGGGCCAATGCCGACTTCACCCAAGCTCTGGCGGTATTCGATGACATGCACCGGCGGGAACCCGCGCTGCGGATGACCAGCATCATGCGAATGCATATGCTCGCGCGGCTCGGGCGCATCGACGATGCCTGCGAAGTGGCCGAGGCAACGGTGGCCGAAAACTCAGAGGACGGATTTGCCCGGTTGACAACTGCCTTCAGGCACGCGTTGCTCGGAGAAAGGGAACCGCTCCTCGCTGCGATGGCCGGCTATATGCGACCCACATTCTGGGATGACGCGGAAATGCCCGAATGGGCCGCCGGTTTTCTGGCACTCGTGGATGTGCGCGACCAGGCTCTCGACTGGCTTGAGCACTGGGTCGATCGCGGTGCAATCAACTACCCGATGCTCGCCCACGGCGACCCGCTGCTTCAGTCGTTGCGCCGCGAACCGCGTTTCCAGCGCCTGCTCGCTAGGGTCCGCCCCGAATGGGAACGCTTTGTCCCCCGCTTCCATGCCGCGGATCGATGAGATCCGCATCAGCCAGGATCCGATGACTATTGATTAGCGATGTCGAAAATTGACCGTCCGCCGATCGTAATTGTCCGGTTCGAGGACACAGGCACCCTCCTTCACGTGCCCGGTTAACGCGCTACCCGTGAAAATCCCTGACACTCCCGCGTTCTAGAAGGTTACCATTGCTTAGGTCATTTGGCTGAATAGTGGCGTACACCTCATAAAAGGGCCAGAGGATTGCCCAATGGCACGGTTGCCCGTTTTGCCACTGACTTCTCAGAATTTGGGGAGAAGTCGTAGCTGGCTCTGGATTCCAAAGGGCTGCTTATTCCACCTACCGCGGCCGTTGATCGCAACCAATGAGGCATAACGGGACAGCGGCCCGAAACCTCTTGCAGTAAGACAAAGACGCCAGAGATAAAGACTCTGTACCCTCACCATGCCGGCGATCGAGTTGGATGTTTCCCGGGACATGTCCGCGGGAAGCCAGGCCCCGTTGTCAGCAGGTTTCCTCGGCGGCAGTTACCGTCGGTTCCGTGCGGGCATCTTCCCGCTCCCGGTTTGTCGTGGCCAGGTAACCTGAGCATTCTCAGCGCTCAAATACCAGACCCGCGGAAGGGAGAATGGGGAACAGCTTGTCCGTGGTGATGAAGGCCTGGCCTGTCTTCGAGTTGAAGCCGTCGAGAATAGCGAAGATATAGTTCGCGCGGTTGGTGAAGTTGATCACTTCGCCGTACAGCGTGAGCTTCCATTTGTCGTGGATCCAGGCCTTGTTGATGCGGAAATCCGCGCGCGCGTAAGCTGACTGCCGCAGCTGGTTGCGGCTGCTTGTCAGGTAATATGCCGCTCCGGCCTGGCGCAAATATCCCGGCATCGGGAACCCGCTGCCGTAGCTCCAGCGGACGCTCAAATTGACGCTAGGGCGCAGGCGGTAGCCGCCATATACATTGACGGTGTGGCGCTGATCGTAGTCTGACAGGAATGCCTGCCGGGTCACGCCGTCGCGCATCCCCGTGCGTCCGTAAGCATAGGAAATCCAGCCCGTGAAACGATTGGCGCTGCTCCGCTGCAGAAAAAACTCGACGCCGCGCGCATAGCCGCGCATGGAATTGACGTAAGGCGGGTTGAGAGGCGGCGCGAAGATCCTGCCGTCGACGATCCGGGGATCGGCGAGAGGCTGAAGGATCAGGTCTCGGTCGGCGCGATTGTAGCATTCTACGCGGATGCGCGTCCGCTCCCCCAGTTGCTGCTCGAACGCGGCAAGCACGTGGTTGGACCGCTCCGGCAACAGCGCACGGCTGCCAAGGATGGATGTCAATACCGACACCTCCGGATACTGCACGTACTGGCCCCATCCTAACTGGATACGTGCGGTCCGCGTCAATGCCAGCGCAGCAGAGGCTTGCAGCGAGATCGCAGGGATGGCATCGAGCGATTCATGATCCCAGCGGGCGCCGGCCGTCAGGTGCAGATGGCCGGCCCAGACGGCCCATGACTGTTGCGCGTACCCGCCGAGGCGCACGGCTGTGCCGCGGAAGTGATCGAGAAGGCGGAGTTGGGACCCGGACAGGTATTGGTCCAGTGATCCCTCGTCCCGGATTTTCCGCACCGACCAGCCGGCATCAAACCCGCTGTTCGCATTCCACATCCAGGTGGCCGAACCATTCCAGACCCATTCGCCGTAATAGCCATTGCCGAGCGGAAGGTTCGTGGGATTGGTGTTGTGAAACTTTTCCCGCATCCAGGCCGCATGGTTGACAATCAGCAGCCTGTTTGTGGGCGTGTAACGCCAGCTCAGGTTGCTCAGAGTATAGTGGTAGCTCGCCTCCATCAAAGAATTCAGGCTGAGCTTTTGCCTGATCGAGGATCGGTCGAGGGATGAATAGCTCTCCAGCGCGTAGAAGGTGACATTGTTTTTCGGCGTAACATCATAGGTGAAACGGCCCTGCACGTCCTCCAGCCCGAAAATCAGGGAGGTATCGGGGAACGTGCGCTGCAGGATGTACTGCAAGTAGCTCTTGCGCGCTCCGAGCAGCCAGGAGCCGCGCTTCGTTCTCCCCAGCGGTCCCTCGACGATCGCCCCGGCGTTGGAGGCGCTCGCAAACGCGCGGATCGTAGTTGCGGCCCGGCTTCCGTCACGCGTATTCACGTCCAGCGCGCCGGCGGAGCGATCCTCAAATCGCACCGGAAAAGCGCCTTCGTGCAGTTCCAGCTGCTCGACCATGTCGCCGTTGAAGGCCGTCCCCGAGCCGGAGACATTCTGGCCTTCGAGCGTGTGAAAAGGCACGTGGAGCAGAATGCCGTCCAGGTACAGGCCGATGCGGTTGTAGTCGGCGCCGCGCAATGAGAAACGCGCGTCGAAATCGTTGTTCGAGCTGACTCCGGGGAGGCCTTGCACTGCGCGCAGCGGATCGTCGGCGAGCACGCTTGCCAGGTTCTTGGCATCGTTGCCGGCCAGCACCAGGGTAGACGGGCTGTCCTGGCGCAAGGGCTCGAAGGGCCCGACCTTCGCAATCACGGTCTCGGATAAGCGCAGCGTATCGGCGCTGAGGATCACCTCGAAGTCTTTGACCTCGCCGGCATCCAGATGGAACGGCCGTTTGACGAGGTGATATCCGACCGTGGTGACGTTGAGCACGTAATCGCCGGGCACAACGGCCGTGAGGCGGAAATGTCCGGTATCGTCGGAAGTTGTACGATATGCGCTGCCCGCAAGCAGGACTTCGACGTGGGCCAGCGCCTCACCGCCACGTGCATCCACGACGAAGCCGCGCACCTCTCCGGTAGTCTGAGCTCGAGTCAGGGGCGAGGCCAACGCCCACAACAAGACCCAACACAATCTTCTCGCAGCAGGAATCATGGGATTTATGGCACAGACCAGCCGGTCCGCTGATTCGCTCTTTGATTTACCAGCCCGATTTCGCCATAAATCCATCCTTTTGGCAAGATATCAATATGCCGCTCGCGATCGTATTCTATGGAAATTGCATCAGATGGCTAAGGAATGAGCCTCTCTGCTCACGGGCACCTACCGTCCCATGGCGGCAACCGCCTGCGCCAGCGCGGGATCGAAGCGCCAGTCAGCCTCCCGCTTCAGGCCCGATTTTTCTGCCGCCTTGTCGTATCGCACAAGCAATTGGCGCGGATCGCGCATCACCGCCCGCACCGCCCTTTCCCCGCTGCCTCGCTCAATCTGCAGCAACCGCTTCACCCTGCTGCCTGATCGCGCATCATCATTCACCGGTCTGACTGCGGGCGCGCGCCCTTCGACCATCGCTTGCAGCAATTCCTGATACTGCTGTATGTCTACCCTAACAGAGCTTCTTAACTCTTTCTTAGCCTATACTTCACGTAATCTTCACATCCTACCTGGCGTGCTGCTTAGATAATCATCCTCCGGCTACGAGCTGCGGATTTGGAGGTGAGATGGATAGCCAGGTTCTGCTTGTCAGCATCGTCATCGTAATCGCTCTGGGATTCGATTTCCTGAACGGCTTTCATGATGCCGCCAACTCGATCGCCACTATCGTGGCGACGCATGTTCTCTCGCCGATCGCGGCCGTAATCCTGGCCGCGTTCTGGAACTTTGCCGCAGCCTTCTTTTTCGAAACGCGGGTCGCGGCGACGATTGGTAAGGACATTGTTCACCCGCAGTTTCTCGACCCTTATATGGTGCTGTTCGGACTGCTCGGAGCCATCATTTGGAACGTGCTTACCTGGTATCTGGCCCTCCCCTCGAGTTCTTCTCACGCTCTCGTCGGCGGATTCTCGGGCGCAGCTGTGGCACATGCCGGGCTCGCTGCGTTGAAGTTTAACGGCTTGATGAAGGTCGTGCCCTACATAGTGATCGCCCCTGTTGTGGGAATGATATTGGGACGGCTGATGATGATGCTGATGCACTTCCTCTTCAAACGCTCCTCTCCCCGGAGCGTCGATCACATTTTCCGCCGCGGTCAGCTTATCTCCGCCTCGATCTTCAGCTTCAGCCACGGCATGAACGATGCACAGAAAACTATGGGGATCATCGTTGCTCTCCTGATCTCGGCCCATATGCTCCCGACTCCAGACTCGGGCAAGGTAATCGTTCCCCTCTGGGTGATTCTGTCCTGCCATGCAGCAATTGCCCTGGGCACCTACTCCGGAGGGTGGCGTATCGTAAAAACTCTCGCCATGCGCCTCACCAAACTCCAGCCCGTAGGAGGTTTTTGCGCGGAGACCGGTGGCGGGGCAACCATCGTCTTTCTTTCCTTCCTCGGCATACCCTTGAGCACCACCCACACTATCACCGGAGCTATTGTCGGGGTGGGATCGATACAGCGGATTTCCGCAGTGCGCTGGGGGATAGCACGCAACATCATCTGGGCCTGGATTTTGACGATCCCGTGTTCGGCGGCTTTCGCAGCGGTGCTTGAGTACACCGTTCGACCATTCGTGCGCTAGACCGCGAGCAGGCACATGACAGACCGTCTGTCTCTAAGGAGGCTGACAACCCGGGGTCGAGGCCAGACGAGCGGAAGCCCTGGCGCGGGCCTCAATCGAATGCCCGGCTCGTCCTTCCGATCCCCTTTGCGGCTTGTGCTTCCTATCCCCTGTTGCTATATCATATCTCCCTGGGCGCTTTCGGACCTCATAAGCCCACATAGAAGGGAAGGATGCGAACACTTCGCCGAGCCTTGTCAGGACTGGCAATTCTAGCTGCTCTACCGGCTCTAACCGCCGGTCTATGGTGGACGGGGGTGCCGGCGCGCGGATCGGATCGGGCCCACAATCCATCAGGGAGCGGTCCATGGCAGCAAGATCGGCCGGCAATCCCCAAGAGCTTCAGCCTGAAGGTCAATGTAGATCTCGTCACGATTGACGCCATCGTGCGCGACAAAAGGGGCGCGGCCGTGGGTGATCTGCAGTCTACAGATTTCCTCATTTATGACAATGGCGTGGCCCAGGAAATCACGCACTTTTCACGGGACCAGCTGCCATTGGCCGTTGCACTCGTCATTGACCGGAGCCCGAGCATAAGTAGCTTCCTGCCGGATCTTCGCAGCGCCGGGCTCAGCGCGCTCAAACGCCTGAAGCCGCAGGATCAGGTTGCGCTCTATTCCTTTGATGAGTGCCCCACGCAGCTCACCGAACTCACGGAGGATCGCGATGTGGTGGCCGCAAGGATCGGTGAGATCAGAATTGGGCGGAGCACCAATATCTACGGCGCCATTTTCGAATCGGCGCGTTTCCTGCGCGAGAACGCTCCGGACCGGCGGCGGGCGATTATCCTGGTTTCTGACAACTACTCCTCAGTTTTCCCTATGACCGAGCAGGATGTGCTGACCCAGGTGCTGGAATCCTCGGTTACGCTATTCAGCATCAGAACTCCAGGCTACAACTCAATGGGTTCAGGGAATCCGGGTTCCATCAACAGGATCGCCAAAGAAACCGGCGGAGAGGTATTACAGCTGGGAAACTCCGAAAAGCTGTCTGCCGCCCTGGACCGAGCCATATCGAATCTCCGCCTGGGTTACACCCTGGGCTTTGTGCCCGCCAAGTCCGGTGAGGACCACAGTTTCCACAAACTCAACGTAAGATTCAACGTCTCAAAGACCTGTCCCGGCTGCCGCATCCAGGCGCGCAGCGGCTACTACGCCGGAGCCAATGCCAGCTTGCGGCCGGGAGTCCTCATCGGCAGGACCTCTCCTCCCTACAACTGCGCAGCGTATTTTGCGGAGGCCACCGCAAAACAGCGGCTTTGGTTAGCCGCAGAGGCTGAAGTTGATTTCAAGCAGGTCTATTTGCAGGTAACTACGGGAACGGAAACGGATGCGCGCGGCAAAAGTCAGATCAAGGTGAACCTGCACATCGGACCGGCCGGCATCGGATTCCGAAACATCGACAGCCGATACGTCGGCAGGTTGGATGTTGCCGTTTTTTACGGGGATGCCAAAGGCAATTATCTCGGTGAGGAGTGGCAGACCGCCGACCTGCAGCTGCAGGAGGATGAATACCAGCAGGTGCTGAAGTCGGGGGTATCGATGTCGATCATGATTCCGTTCAAAACCCCGGGCCAAATTTTCAAAGTGGCCGTATGCGACATCTGGAGCGGCCGCGTGGGGACGAGGCTGATGAGAATGCGATAGCGCTTCGCCTTCTCAATACTCAACGTGAACACCTCCGGTCCCCAGGCAATGAAGCGCAATTCCCCTCCTTCCAGTTGTCATTTACTGCCGTGGGCCAGGGGCCCGACGGACCTGCTGCACGAGGGTTTGTCTGCCCCGCCATCCCTTTCCGGGTGTAGAATCCGGGCAGAGCAGACTATAGTTGTGATTCAAGGTTAATACATCCGGGGAGAGTTCCATGACTCATAAATCCAGGATTGCGCCGACCGCCGCATTCTTGCCGTTCCTCATGATGGCGATGATTCAGAACGGAGGCATGCGTTCGGCAAGAGAACCTGCTGACTATGTCAACCCATATATAGGATCGATCAGCCCAAAGACCGGCGGCACTTCCCCGACGCTGCTCGTGCCTCACGGAGCAGTTGCCGTGGCGCCGCAATTTACTCCTGGAATCGGAGACAAGTATCTGGCCGACAAAATATTCGGCTTTCCAGCCGGTCCAGCGAGTATCATGCCCAGTATTGGCAGCATCAAGACGAATAACAGCGAGAACGCCTCGAGGTTTGATCATGATTTGGAGACGGCGACCCCTTATTACTACCAGGTTCTTCTCGAAGACACTAATATCAATCTCGAGTACACCATCACCGACAGCTCGATCTACTTCCGGTTCACTTTCCCGCAAGCTGCCACTTCGAATGTTCTGCTGAGCCTGGCTCGCCCCGGTGCGACCATCCAGATTGTCGGGGACAGTGCCATAGAAGGTTCCGCCACCGCAGGCGGAGGCCGAGGAGGAGTCCCGACCGCCGCGGGATCCGCAAATTACTTTCGTGCAGAATTCAGCAAGCCGTTCCGATCCTTCGGAACCTGGAACGGCCCGAACATTTCACAAGGTTCGAAAACCCAGTCGGGAAATGGCATCGGCGCGTTTGTCAGCTACCCCACCGCCAAGGGCGGCCAAGTGGAGATGAAGATCAGTTTTGCTGCCGCCCGAAATCAGGATGAAGCACACCAAATCCTGGTAAAGGAACTCCCGGCCTGGGGATTTGAGCAAACAAAGAACAAAGCCAGAACTCTCTGGAACCAGTCCCTCAATCTGATCAAAATCGAAGGCGGTGTCGAGGAACAACGTGCCATATTTTACACCGCGCTTTATCGAACCATGGGGAGGAAGGGGAACGTCTGGGACACCCATCGTTGCGCCTACCCACTTCAAGCCATCATCGAGCCGGCAGAGAATATGAAAGCAATCCAGGGATTCATAAAGGACTATGAGACCTCCGGATGGTTGACCGATTCAGGCCCAATGATTGGCCATCACTCCACGGCTGTGATTGTAGATGCTTATAGGAAAGGCCTGCAGGATTTCGACGTGAACAGAGCTTACGAAGGCATGAAGAAAAACCACATGGAAGCGACCATGATCCCGTGGAAAGACCGGGGCCCCATCACAGAGTTGGAGCAGTGTTATTTCGACAAAGGATTCTTCCCCGCGCGGCCTGTCAGGGAAGATGCCAAGGTAGCTGATTTGGACAAATGGCGCGCCACTGTGAACCGGCTGACGGGTTCGCGGATGCCGTACCAGATCACCTGGCTTCCTGACATTCACATCAGGGAGTGGGTGCCGCAGGTCGATTCGTGGCACAGAAGACAGTCTGTCTCCGTCACCCTCGAGCACAGTTATGACGATTGGTGTCTGGCTCAGATGGCCGACGCTCTGGGCAAGACCGCGGATTACGATTTGTTCATGAAGCGGGCCCATAACTATCAGAACCTCTTTGACCCGCGAATCAGACTGATGGCCCCCAAAACGGCGGACGGGAACTGGGTCGAGCCTTTTGACCCGAAACTGTCGGGCGGCTTCGCAGGGGAAGAGTATTTTGCCGAGTGCAATTCCTGGTTATATACCTGGAGCGTTCCGCATGATGTGCAGGGCTTGATCAATCTGATGGGGGGAAGAGATCAATTCATCGCTAAGCTGGATGCGCTGTTTACAGAACAGTATGTCATGGACAAGCCGGCTTTCTTGGGTCAGTTTCCGGATATGTCGGGATTGATCGGCATGTATTCCCACGGCAATGAGCCCGCCTTTCACATCCCCTACCTGTACGATTTTGCAGGAGCCCCATGGATTGCTCAGAGACGAGTGCGCGAGATCATGAATCTGTGGTACAACTCAGGGCCTTTCGGGTTGAGTGGCGACGACGACGGCGGAGCGATGTCATCGTGGTATGTGTTCTCGGCGATGGGCTTCTATCCCGTATGCCCCGGCCAGCCGGTATATGAGATCGGAAGTCCCATTTTCAACAAGGTCACACTCGATGTAGGCGGCGGAAAGACCTTTGTCATCGAAGCGCGGAATGTATCGGACAAGAACAAATACATTCAATCGGCCACATTAAATGGGCAAACGCTGGACAAGCCATGGTTTACGCACGCGGTCCTAGTCAAGGGAGGAACGCTCATATTCGAGATGGGTTCACGACCCAACGTGAAATGGGGCAGCGCGCCGGAGAATGCACCGCCCTCCATGTCCACAGCATCCCGCTGATGGAAAGTGCGGAGGTACCTCGAATCACCGACCGCATTGCCCGTCGGACCATCAAGATGCTCGAGCGCCGCGCCCTTGGCTCGCAGTCCACCCCGGACAAAGCGGACCCGTTCGGGAGATGCTGTCACAACCACTTTCATGGAGACGCGTTGTTGAGGATTATCCGGATTGCTGATAGCATGTCTTAGAGGATCAGTGGCCTCGCCATGATATTTTTCTTCTTTCAGAATACTCGACCACTGCATTACGTGATTCTTGGCAACAGAAACGGAGACAGGATGCGCACTTTACCCATTATAGCCTTGCTGGCAATCAGCGCGATGGCTGTCGCGGCCCAGTCCGTGTCGCAAACCACGCCGGCGGCTCAGTCTCATGATTTGCAATCCGTGGCCGAGTCGGTGGCGCAGTATTTCCGCGCCGATCCATCCGGGGTAGGCCAACTCTTTGCTCCCGAGTTCCTGACCCAGGTGCCGGCCGCCCGATTGGAAACGGTCATGAGGCAGCTCTACACCCAATTGGGTCGCTGCACAGGAGTCAAATTAGAAAAGCAAGTCAGCTCAACCTCTGCCCAATTCACATTCACTTTCGAGAAGGGATTCACCGCCCCCGTCAACCTGGTGATCAATGCTGACGCTTCTCATTCTATAACCGGATTTGTGGTGGGACCGCCTGTATCATCGAGTGAAACGCTGTCCGCGGTGATCGAAAAGATGAAGCTCCTGCCGGGCCGGGTCAGCTTTCTCGCCCAGCGCCTGGATGCGAGTGGTCCGGTGGCACTGGGCGAATGGCAACCTACGCAGAGACTAGCTATCGGATCTGCCTTCAAACTCTACATTCTGGGGACGCTCGCTCATCAGATCAGCGGCGGGCAGCGCCACTGGAATGACGTGATCTCGCTCGATGTGCACTCCTTACCCTCCGGCATTCTGCAGAGTTGGCCACTTGGCACGCCGCTCACAGTGCAAAGCGCGGCCTCGCTGATGATTTCCAGGAGTGACAACACCGCAGCCGACGAGTTGTTGAAGACCGTAGGTCGCGAGCAAGTGGAAGCAATGTTGCAGGTGATGGGGCACAGCCAGCCGGCGGTGGATCAGCCGTTTCTTTCCACCATGGAGATGTTCCAGCTGAAATGGGGCATTCCTCCCGATCAACTGCAGCAATACATCACCAATGACATCGCGGCTCGGCGGGCGTTTTTGCAAATGCTCAAGCCACCGGTCTCCCATGAGACCCTGCTTGCAGCAGCCAGTGGTACCACCCCAAAGATGATTGACCAAGTGGAATGGTTTGCCTCCGCCACCGACCTTTGCCATGCCCTGGCTTGGTTTCACGCGGACGATAGTGCTCGGGATACCGCTCGCCAGATTCTAGCCATCAATCCCGGCATTCCTGTCTCCTCGACCCGTTGGGCTTACATCGGTTTCAAGGGCGGATCCGAACCCGGTGTCATCAGCCTGAATTTCCTGCTGCGCTCGCGGATGGGGCAATGGTATGTGATTGGTGCGGTTTGGAATGATCCCAAAGCGGCGGTAAGCGAGACAGTGTGGGTCGGCCTCATCAGTCGCGCGATCGAACTGCTGCCCTAGCCCCAATACTGTTCACTTAACAAACGAACTGTGGTATCCTGTGGTAAATTTTCACAGGAGGACCGCATATGGCACGTACCGTTGCTGAGCTTCCAAGCGGCTCCCGCATTACGGATTACATCAGTCTGGGCGTTAT
>JAIQGI010000088.1 GCA_020072565.1 Terriglobia bacterium | reverse complement strand
GCGAGACAGTTCGGTCCCTATCTGTGGTGGGCGCAGGATATTTGAGAGGATCTATCCTTAGTACGAGAGGACCGGGATGGACGAACCTCTAGTGCACCAGTTGTCGTGCCAACGGCATAGCTGGATAGCTAAGTTCGGATGGGATAAACGCTGAAAGCATATAAGCGTGAAACCCACCTCAAGATAAGATATCCCTTCCCCTTCGGGGGACTAAAGACCCGTGGAAGACTACCACGTGATAGGCTGGGTGTGGAAGCGCAGTAATGCGTGAAGCTTACCAGTACTAATCGGTCGTGAGGCTTGACCATAAAATTTACCCTGCTTGAAATTCTCAGGAGAAGTTTCCTGGCCCGCGTTGCCTGATTGTAAAACGATTTTTCGAGCTTCCGGTGACTCTAGCGGAGGGGTCACACCCGTTCCCATCCCGAACACGGTAGTTAAGCCCTCCAGCGCCGATGGTACTGCATTGGCAACGATGTGGGAGAGTAGGTCGTCGCCGGATTACAATTCCCAGCCCCGGGCCATCAACCCGGGGCTTTTTTTGCCAGCATAGATTCTATCCTCGCCAATAATAACCAGTGCGCTCGGAGCGCGGGCGTCCCGCCCGCAAAAATTGCGCGTTTCCGCCGGCCCGCCGCTCGAAAAGGGCTGCCGTGTCAGCGACAGCTCGAAACGAAGCCGTTCCCATCGAAATGAAAGACGGCCAATCAAAAAGAGAACATCTGCGACCCGGTGGCACGAAAACTCTATCGTCATTTTCTGCATATACAGCAACAGATCGGTCGACTCCTTGCGGGATACTCGGCGCTTTGGAGTCTTACAAGTTTGCTGGCGGGAGCTATCGGTTGAAGGACCGCAGGCGCACGGGGTTACTGCCGATGCCGGAGCGGGAGGGGCACGCGGCCGCCGCCGTTTCGTCAGTCCCGATCTCCACTCCGCCCAAAGCGCGTCGCCTGAAGGCGACGCTGGGCTCCGTTCCGACCGGCACTGAGGAAAGGAAATTCTAGTGAGGGTTGGAGTGGGGAAAATTCAACCGGAACTATGAGGAATTTTCATTCGGCATTGACACATGAAGTGCGAGTCCGATGCCGAGCGCCCGCAGGTGTGCCTCGAAAGCCGGGCTGGCCTCAACGGAAACTGATTGCCGAGTTGAATGGCGTCACCCGCTTACCCAGCCCCGCCGGGGCGACCACAGCACCTACATCCAGCCCCCGCCAGGGGCGACCCCGCACCACCTTCACCCAGCCCCGCCAGCGGCGACCGCAGCACCTTCACCCAGTCTCCCGCCAGGGGCGCTGCAGCACCTTCACCCAGCCCCGCCCCCAGGGGGGCGACCACACCACCTTCACCCAGCCCCGCCAGGGGCGCTGCAGCGCTAAGCCCAGGGCGCGAGCCCTGGGAATGGCGGGCCCGAACAAGAAGAGCCCTGTAAGGGCGATGCAAGATCCTAGCAATTGGGGATTGCAGGAGTACCTGCCTTTACAGGGCTTAGCCAACTTGCGTCCGGTGTCAGGGCTGTGCGCCCTGGGCTGAAGACTGCGGCCGCCCTTGCAGGGCTCAGCCAACACTTGCGTCCAGTGTCAGGGCTGTGCGCCCTGGGCTGAAGACTGCGTCGCCCTTGCAGGGCTCATGTGACATTTGCGTTCAGTCCCAGGGCTGCGCCCTGGGCTGAAGACTGCGTCGCCCTTACAGGGCTCATGTGACATTTGCGTTCAGTCCCAGGGCTGCGCCCTGGGCTGAGAACTGCGGCCGCCCTTGCAGGGCTCATGTGACATTTGCGTTCAGTCCCAGGGCTGCGCCCTGGGCTGAAGACTGCGTCGCCCTTGCAGGGCTCAGCCAACACTTGCGTCCAGGGTCAGGGCTGTGCGCCCTGGGCTGAAGACTGCGTCGCCCTTACAGGGCTCATGTGACATTTGGATCCAGTCCCAGGGCTGCGCCCTGGGCTGAGGACTGCGGCCGCCCTTGCAGGGCTCAGCCAACACTTGCGTCCAGTCCCAGGGCTGCGCCCTAGGCTTGGAACTGCGGCCGCCCCCTCCGGGGCTTGCATAACAAACCTCTGACAGGTTACGTCCAGATGTAGCGTTCGTCATACGGTACGTTGTATTCGCGCAGGAAATCCATAAACTCCTCCTGAAAGGTGCGCACACGATGGTGTTGTTCCTGGTCGAGGATATAGCTCCTGCTATGCTCCATCTGGCAAGGGTGTACTGAAAAAGCTCCGTATCCCCCCTGCCACTCGAATTTCTGCATCATTCCCTGCAGTTTTTTGGCCCATGCGGAGGAATTCGCTTTCGCTTTGCCGACGACCTCCGCTATCGAGTGTGTCCGGCACAGCGAGCATAGGACATGCACATGATCCTCAGTTCCTCCGGCCTCGACATTCCGGCAATCGAGACCTCTGAAAAAATCTGCCAGGAATGCATGCATGCGGGACCTTACCTCGCGATCGGCCAGAAAAGGAAACCGGTCCTTTGTCGAATAGACGAAATGCACTATGACCTTGGAAAGGGATTGCGCCATTTTACCTCCTCTTCCATATTGTTCCGCGACCGGCGCGGTTATTTCAGCGGCAAATCTTTTTGTGCGTGCCTGCGGCTTGCCGTAGATGTTTTCTACTTGTTGTTTCTGTTTTCGAGGCAGGCTTCAGCGGGGGACAAGATCGGCGCTCAGCGCGAGAGCCGGAAGATCAACTCCCGGGTCCGGCCGACCCCGAGCCGATAGAAAAGGCGGCTGAGCGTGGGATCCTGTTCACGGACTCTTTCCCAGGTTTCATAGAGCGGCAGATTCCCGCCGCGCATCAGTTCCGACGGGCGCCCGGCCTCGGCAACCACGATCTCGAAGCCGAGCCGCTGCAGCCACTCTTCCATCCCGAAGGGCGGAAAGTGATGCAGGTGAAGGGGGTGCTCCCAGAACCGGTCCTCGGCGGTCCGCATGAGCCGCTGCGACAGCCAGTTGGCATCGTTCGGGATGCCGACCACCAGCAGGCCGCCCGGCACCAAACTCCGCCGCGCCTCGCGCAGCAGGCGCCCGGGATATCGGATGTGTTCCAGGACGAACCAGAGCCTGATCACCCCGAAGGACTTGTCAGGCGCCGCCCACTCATCAACATCGCCGAGATCGACAGCCCATTCCTGCGCCCGCGCGCGCGCGACCATCGCCGGACTCCCTTCGAGCCCGCACGCCTCCCAACCCTCCTGCCGGGCCAGGCCGACAAACGCGCCGTCGCCGGCTCCCAGGTCCAGCACAGTGCGTCGCACCGGATCGGCGCTGGTGATCAGACCGAGCCACCGCCGCTCCACAGATGCTATGCCGTGAGCATAGCGCGCCTCAGATTCCTCGAGAGCCAGCCTGGCTGGAGGAACTCGTTGGGTCAAGGTTGCGCAGGAGGGGCAACGGAAATAGCCGACCGTCTCCGCGAATAGCCCGGGAGCGTCGCACAGGGGACAAGCGGGCGCGCCGGATTCCCCAACAGGCTTGCGCGGGGGACCGCTCGGTTCTTCTTCCACAGCATCCTCCGGTTTTCATGGGTCCGGGCCTGGCGCCCTTTACGAAGCGCCCGGCAAAAAAGTCCGGCTACGGATTTCCCCGACTTTGCGGAGTATTCTACCTGCCGATGGCTGGATTGATATGGAATTCGTGCCGTTCGTGAAACCGGCGGCACGTTTTCCAGCCGCCGCAGGAATAAGGTAAAATAGGGCGCACTCAATTCGGATTCATTAACCCGGATTACTCATGGATGAACGGCAACATGGGCCTTTGGACGCTGAAAAACGCAGACGGTCGCCGACAGTTCTGCTCTTGTCGGCGTCCATCGGCGTCCAGTTCCCTGGTTTTTTCTGCTTGCCCTTCAACTTCATGAATAATTCAGTTCAAGGAGATATTCATGCTACAAGGGAAAACTGCATTGGTAACCGGCGCCAGCAGCGGTATCGGCCGCGCCACGGCTCGCGCCATGGCACGGCATGGGGCGCGCGTCGCCTGCGCGGGCAGGCAGCTCAAAGCCCTGCAAAAGGAGGTCGAATCCATCATCGCCGCCGGCGGGGATGCGGTCGCCCTGGCCGGCGACCTCAGGAACGAAGATGACCGCCGGAGACTCGTTTCGGAAACCGTCGCTCGCCTCGGCGGTCTCGACATCCTCGTGAATGCGGCGGGCACGATCGCCAACGGCACCATCGAAAATACCAGCCTTGCCGACTGGCGCACGATGTTCGAAATCAATCTGGAAGCGGTCTTCGCGCTGATGCAGCTCGCCGTGCCGCATCTGGAGAAAAACCAAGGCTGCATCGTGAATGTGAGCAGCGTAACCGGCATCCGCGCCTTTCCCGGTGTTCTTGCCTACTGCGTCAGCAAGGCCGGCGTCGATCAGTTGACGCGCTGTGCCGCACTCGAGCTCGCGCCCAAGGGAATCCGGGTAAACGCGGTTGATCCGGGAGTCGTGGTTTCCAACCTCCACCGCCGCGGAGGCATGGGGGAGGAGAAGTACCAGGCCTTTCTGGAGCACAGCAAAACCACTCACCCGATCGGGCGTGTGGGCCAGCCGGAAGACGTCGCCGACGCGATCCTGTTCTTGGCCTCAGGCCAGGCCGCCTGGATCACCGGGGCCAGCCTTCCGATCGATGGCGGCCGCCACCAGACCTGCGCCAGGTGAGAATGTCATCAGTGATGAGTCAGAAAGCCAGGACGCATCACTATCACCGGACATGATTGCGGACGAAGTTGACGATTTCCTCGAGCGAGCTGCCGGGAGGGAAGATCTCTGCAATCCCCATCTTCTTCAGCTCCGGGATATCGTGATCGGGGATGATGCCGCCGGCGATCAGGATGACATCGTCCAGCTTTTTCTCGCGCTTCAGCTCCATGATGCGCGGGAACAGGTGCATGTGCGCGCCGGAGAGAATCGACAGCCCGATGGCATCGACATCTTCCTGCAGGGCGGCGTTGACGATCTGCTCCGGGGTCTGGCGCAAACCAGTGTAGATCACCTCCATGCCGGCGTCCCGGAGTGCACGCGCAATCACCTTCGCCCCCCGGTCGTGTCCGTCCAGACCGGGTTTGGCAACGAGTACTCGGATTTTCTTGTCAGTCATAAAATCCCACGCCGGGCACGAGGCACCTATCCTGAATTATTCATGAAGCAGAAGCTCACGCCCGTGAAAAGCAAGAAAATTGGACGCGGACAAACGCAGGCAGGAGCTTTTGCCGTCCTGCTTGCCCGGCAAAAGTTCCCGCACGCCGACCAGGACCGAAGGGTCGGCGTCGGGCAGCGTTTTTCCGCGTCCAAACCTGCATTTGCGTCGCATATTCATGAATAATCCGGGCTAAAAGATGCTCGGCTCCTGATATTCACCGAAGACGACGCGCAGTGCATCGCTTATCTCGCCCAGGGTGGCATAAGAACGGACGCAGTCGAGGATAGGGTGCATCAGGTTTTCCGTGCCCTCGGCCGCACGCTTCAATTCCGACAGGTTTTTCTCCACCAACGCACCGTTGCGTTCAGCCCGCAGTTTTTTCAGCCTGGCGCACTGGCGCTGCTGCACGGCATCGTCGATCACCAGGATGTCCATGGGCGGCGGTTCTTCGGTGACGAACTCGTTGACACCGACAATGATCTTTTCCTTGCGATCGACGGCTTTCGAGAACTGATACGAGGATTCCTGGATCTCACGCTGCGGATAGCCGCGCTCGATTGCCGGAACCATGCCTCCCATGGCATCGATGCGGTCGAAGTAGGAGCCGGCAGCGGCTGCCATCTCATTGGTAAGGGTCTCGACGAAATAGGAGCCGGCGAGAGGATCGATGGTATTCGGCACGCCGCTCTCGTGGGCGATGATCTGCTGGGTTCGCAACGCAATCGTGACCGACTTCTCCGTCGGCAGTGCAAGCGTTTCATCCAGGGAATTGGTGTGCAGCGACTGGGTCCCGCCGAGCACCGCGGCCAGTGCCTGCAGCGTGACCCGCACCACATTGTTGTAGGGCTGCTGTGCGGTGAGAGATACGCCTGCCGTCTGGCAGTGAATCCGGCACAGCAGGGAACGGGTGTCCCGGGCGTGATATCGATCCTTCATGGTGCGCGCCCAGATCCTGCGCGCAGCCCGGAGCTTTGCGATCTCTTCGAAGAAATCGTTGTGGACGTCGAAAAAGAAGCTGAGCCGCGGCGCGAATTCATCTACCTTCATCCCCGCGTTGATCCCGTAATCGACATATTCGATGCCGTCCCGCAGAGTGAAGGCCAGTTCCTGAATCGCGGTCGCACCGGCTTCACGGATGTGGTACCCGCTGATCGAAATCGTGTTCCAGCGCGGTACGAATCGGCTCCCGAACGCCATGGTGTCCGTGATGAGGCGCATGGACGGTCGCGGCGGGTAAATGAAGGTCTTTTGCGCAATGTATTCCTTGAGGATGTCGTTCTGGATCGTTCCCGCGAGATCCTTCCAGTCCGCCCCCTGCTTTTCCGCGGTTGCCAGGTACATCGCCCATATGACGGCTGCAGGCGCGTTCGTGGTCATCGAGGTCGTGACTTGATCCAGCCGGATGCCGTCGAAGAGCGCCTCCATGTCGGCCAGTGAATCGATCGCCACGCCGCACCGTCCCACTTCGCCGTAGGACTCGGGGTGGTCGGAGTCATAGCCGAAGAGCGTCGGATAATCAAAGGCGACGGACAGCCCCGTCTGACCATGCTTGAGCAGGTACTTGAACCGGAGGTTGGTATCCTCCGCTTCACCGAAGCCGGCAAACTGTCGCATCGTCCACAGGCGCCCGCGGTACATGTTCTTGTACACGCCGCGCGTGAATGGAAACTCGCCCGGTTCCCCCAGATCCCGCAGGTAGTCGAATCCAGGCAGATCCTGTGCGGTGTAAATCTCCTTGACGGGATGCCCCGAGATGGTTGTGAACTCACGCGTAGGTGGTTTTTGAGCGCCCTTCTCTGCGATTTTCATGATATGCCAATTTATACCATTCGGATCACGCCATGAAGCAAAAAGCGGTCCTGAATTGCCCGCGCATCCTCAATATGCGATCAAAAGAAATTTTTGGACCCGGAAAAACGCTGCCCGACGCTGAACGTTCGGTCCTGGTCGGCGTGCAGGAGCTCCTGCCAGCGTCAATCCGTGTCCAATTTTGTTGCTTTTCACCGGCGTTCGGTTTGACTCACGAATAATTCGGGCTAGGAGATTCTGGCGGTTTTCTTACGTGGCTTGTTCCGGTCTGGTGGGGATACTCCAACTGATGGGATCTGCTTCCAGTCTGTCCTACTTTTTGACGACCGCAGTACGAAGAGGGATCTTGCCCTCCAGGCGTTTGGCCTCGCGGAAGCACTCGAGGGCCTTGTCGTCCTGGCCCATCTCCTTGAACAGATAGCCCTTATCCTTCCAGATCTCGGCTTTGATTTTGTCGGACTTGAACATGCTCAAATTCGTTTCCAGCAGTTGCACGGCAAGGGCGGGCTGGCCGTAATGACGGAACAGATCAGAGAACCTCAGCAATTCATCCTTGAGTACCGGCTCCTGATCCGCCGGCCACTTCATCTGGAACATCTTGTTGGCTTCCTCGGCGGCCTTGCCGAAATCTCTCTTCTTGATCAGGATTATCACGATCTCATGCTGGGACTCGGCGATGCTGCGGATCTTGCCGATTTCGGCGTTTTGCGCCGGCAGATGCGGTGCCGCCATCGAGAGCGTGAACAGCAGGCACGAGCCGGTAAAAATGCCTCCATGCATCCGAACGCTGCCGGTTCTCATCTTTCCTCCGACCTGAAGGGATTGCTATAAGACACGGGGCGGATATCTGCGAACGGGTTTTCCACGGAGCCTGGTGCTGCGGTTTCGACGCTGGGTGGGGTGTTGTCAGCTTCCATCAGCTGCAAAGTGTGAAGCCGTTCCGTGATGGTGCGCATCTGGATGTAGTCATTCATATATGTTTCGAGTTCGTTCTGTGACTGCTGGTACTGCATGTAGCCCCACAGCCCGAGCGCGAGAATGAGGGTTGCCGCCAGAGTTGCGGTTGCCGCGGCCCAGCGATTCACCACCAGGAAGCGAAAAAAGCCGAAGGCGTCGGCAGGGGCCGGCATCTCGGCTATCCGGGAACGCAGGTTGTTCCAGATTTCAGGGACCGGCTCCAGTTCCTGTGTGTGCGACACCACAAAAACTGCCGAATCTCTCAAGTCCTGATATTCGTCATGGCACGGCCTGCACTTTTCCAGATGACGGCTCATCTCATCCGCTGTGGAGTCGGCGAGCTCCCCATCTATGTAGGCTGTCAAATCATCGTTGCATTGTCGGCAATCCATAATTGCACCTTATGGCACCTTCAGGTATTCCTTGACTCGTTTGCGGACCTGAAGCCGGGCCCGATGAATGTCCGTCTTGATGCTGGGCAGGCTTCGTCCGACGATTTCGGCGATTTCCTGATAGCTGAGATTTTGAATGGCAGAGAGGACGAAAACC
This sequence comes from Terriglobia bacterium, assembly GCA_020072565.1. NCBI lineage: Bacteria > Pseudomonadati > Acidobacteriota > Terriglobia > Terriglobia bacterium. The sequence goes on along the minus strand of JAIQGI010000088.1, from coordinate 6,524 downwards.
TCCCTGTACTTTTCCGGAAGATCGATGATAACTTTTTGCACCACACGTTCGAGCTCCCCGGCCTGAAACGCCTCCTGGGGATCTTTGCGCTCATCAACCAGTTCCGCTACGCTTCGCCCTTCCTCGTCCCGCAAATCCACCGAGACGGTAGCGGGAGTGCGGCGGCGATACTTTTGATACACATAGTTTCTCGCGATGCGAAAAAGCCACGGTTCGAACTTCGCATCATCCTTCAAAGAACCCAGCTTTTGGTACACTGTTATAAAAGTCTCCTGAGTCAGATCCTCCGCTTCCTCAATCGAGGCCACCATTCGGTAAATGAAGTTCAAGACCTTGCGCGAGAACAGGTCATAGATCTTCTGAAAGGCTCCGATGTCTCCTTTCTTGGCCTCCTCGATCCATTGCGCCAGGAGATCGGGGTCTGCTGCAACGCCGCCCGGGTTCAGGTTTTTCTTCGTCAAACTGAACTCACAATTGAATGATTCAGGCTGTTTCAGAAAGTTTCGGTCTTGCTGCAAAAAAAGTTGGCCCCTCCGCCACGAGTGCATTCGGGCCGGAGAAAGCAGGACGGGAGCCGTTATTCCCGGCGCCGGCCGCTGCCCGAACCTAGTTTATCAGAGTTCCCGTCGACAGCCGCAAATTTTGGAACCAGTCTCATGTCTCGCCCGTGTAATGAGCAGAATCCCGGAAGTTGTTTCCGTGCTTCAAAATCTGGAGAAGCGTATGAAATTTCCTAAGTTCAACAAAAAAGGTGGCTTGGCTCTGGTCGGCATCATCCTGATCGCTTTCGGCGGCGTGAGCCTGGTGCTTGCTCAACGCCAGCCGGTCCGCCAGATCCTGCGCCTCAGTCTCGACGGGGCCTATTTGGGGATCGAGATGGAGGATGTAACCGCCGATAACATGGCCAAGTATAAGCTGGCCTCCGAAACCGGTGTCATCGTTCGATCGGTCGAGAAAGGTAGCCCGGCTGAAACCGCGCGCCTGCAAGAGAACGACATCATCCTCGAATATGCGGGTATTCCCGTTTTCTCCGCTGCGGAACTGACCCGTCTGGTGCAGGAGACCCCCGTCAACCGCACTGTGAGCCTCGTCATCAGCCGTGACGGCAAGAGGTCCAACCTGACGCTGAAGGTCGGTGAGCGGAAAGACGGTGTACTGTCCGATCGCGTTCAGATCGTCCCCCCGGGCGAACCCGGCCGGGTGTTCAGCCTCAACGGCCGGCAATTCCAGTTCAGTCAGCCGGGAGGGGGCGTGTTCGATTTCAGTGGCCCGGGCGGTAATCGGGCTTTGCGGTATTTCATGCTCTCGCGGCCACAGCTCGGAGTGACGGTCGAGGCCGTGACGGACCAGATGGCGACGTTCCTCGGCATGCCGGGCAGGAAGGGCGCACTCGTCACATCCGTGACGCAGGGGTCGCCCGCCGCGGCAGTACTCCGTGCCGGGGATGTGATTGTGTCCGTCGATGGGAAAGCCGTCGCCGAACCAGCGGACCTTACCCAGGCCCTTGCCAATAAAGAGCCGGGTTCCAAGGTCGATCTGAAAGTCGTTCGGGATAAAAAGGAGATTCCCGTTGCCGTAGAGTTTCCCAAATCAGCGGCGGCGGCACGCGGCATCAAGATCTAATCGGCTGCCGGACGGCAAGACTCGGCCACGGCGCGCACGGATTGAGCGAATGGCCTCGCTCGGTCGATTCCGACTTCGATCGTGAGATCCGTGCCATCCGTGGCCGCTTTTTTTCTTGATATTCACCTTTTTGACACCTATAATCCCAAATGTGAAAGAAAGGTGAAACAAATGAAGCTGACCAGGCGGCAAAAAGAGATCCTCGACTTCGTCGCAGGGTTCATTGCGCGTGAGGGATATTCACCGAGCATGGAGGAGATCGCCGAGAACTTCCACTTTGCGTCGCTCAATGCAGTCTTCAAGCATCTGGAAGCACTCGAAGCGCGCGGCTATCTTCATCGCGATGCCAACCACGCCAGGTCGATTGAACTGAGGAAGATCGACGCCCCGGCGGTCCGGTCCCTCCCGTTGTACGGCCACATCGCAGCGGGTCGGCCGATCGAGGCGGTGTCTGCTCCTGAGGCCCTTACCGTTCCCGAGGACCTGCTTTCCGGGCGCGGTTCCCACTATGTGCTTCGGGTTCAGGGGGAATCGATGATCGACGAGCAGATCCGGGATGGAGACTATGTGGTCGTCGAAGCGCGCAATCAGGCTGAGAACGGCGAGACGATCGTGGCTCTCGTGGACGGGGAGAGCGTCACGCTCAAGAAGTTGTATCGCGATAAATCCCAGGTGCGCCTGCAACCGGCCAACCCGGCTGTTCCCCCTATCGTTTTGGATGGCGCTCGTGTTCAGGTTCAGGGTGTGGTTGTGGCCGTAATGCGCAAATATAAGTGACAGGAAGGAACCTATGAATGTTATTTACCAGGTGACCGTTCATGGGCGGAAGCTTGAAAGCCGCGACCTGCGCAAGCTGTTGGCGCGGGCCGTCGCAGAGAAGCGAATTATGGACCAGCGGCTCAGGCTCTCCGCTGCTCTGCAAACGGGAGGCTTTCCCGGCTCGAACGCCGTTGGCGGCAGCCTTGGCCTCAGAGATGCCGCGACCCGCTAGATGCCTCGCAGCCGCGGGAACCTTCTGCGTACAGCACGGTGACATCCACGTGGCGCCCTGCACTTCCCGTGCCGGCCAAGGCAAGTTGCACACTTTCTGTCAGGGGACGGGTTGGGGTTTGCTGCAGTCCTTGCGGGGAGAGGACTTGCGACGCGGACGATCGAGAGCTAATTCCCAGTTCCTGCAGTTTGCAAGGCACGAGGCCCGCCTCCTAATCCGGGCGGGACGATGACTCTGCACAACCTTTAAGCAAACAGGTAAGAACCGGTCTGGTTTCAAAGAATTAAGCCTGTCGAAAAATCGATTTTCACACAGTTTTCCACACATTTTGTGAATATCCTCGGGAGAACCCTAGCCCTAACTATTTATGATGATAGCTGGCAAGCGCTGACCCCAGTGGGGCGGCAAAAGCTCCTGCACGCCGACAAGAGCAAGACGGTTGTCGGTCGTCGGCGTTTTTCAGCGTCCAAAAATTCTTTTTGCCATTCATTCCTGAATAAGCCGGGCTGGGGCCGCTCGACCGAAGCAGGATGCTGCCGCTTTTGGTCTGAGACGAGGGATCGGGTGCGGGCAGGATTGTTCAAAGACCCACTGTGCGATGCGTATTGAAACCATGACTCCGGGTGTTATAATCGCCCTTCTGAGAGCAGTCTGGAATCGATTGCAGGAGGCTGTCTGCAAGCCGAACGGACCGCAATCCGCGCGGAACTTTTGTTCCCAATTCGATTTTGCCCAGGGTGAGTAGAAGGATGGCCAGACTGTTTAAAAAAGACGAAAAATTCTACCGGATCTTCAGCCAGATGACCGTCTACCTTCTGGAGGCCGCCGGGATCCTGCAAAAAATGGTCGCGGAACCGGATGGCGAGCTGCACCCGCTGGCGAGCAGGATCAAGGACCTCGAGCACCTGGGCGATGAGCTCACTCACAGAGTGATCGATGAGCTGAACAAGACGTTCATAACCCCGATTGATCGCGAAGACATCCACGACCTGTCGATGGCACTGGACGATGTGCTTGACCTGATCGATGCCACGGCCGGGCGAATCGTGCTTTTCCAGATCCGGGTGCCAATCCGCGAGGTGCCGGAAATGGCCTCGGTCCTGTTAAGCCAGGTGAGAGAGATCTCGGCAGCAATCAGCCGCCTCCAGGACAACGATCATGTCGTGGAGCGGTGTGTCGAGATCAACCGGCTGGAAAACGATGCGGACCGGCTCTTTCAGTCGGCGATCGGAAGCCTGTTCCAGGAAGTCAAGGATCCCATTGATGTGATCAAGCGGAAGGAAATCATCGAGAGCATGGAACGCGCCACGGACAAGGCTGAAGATGTCTCCAATGTACTCGAGTCCATCGTCGTGAAGAACGCCTGAGTCGGCGGCTGCTCAGGCCGTGGCCGCATTTGCGACTTGCCGCTCCGCGACGGCCGCCAGCTGCTCCCCGATTGCCACGAGCACATCGCTGTCCTCGACTCCGTCTCTCCACTCCTTGGGAATGACCTCCAGGCCGGCAAGCGCGCCGACGAAGCTTCCGGTCAGGGCTGCGATGGAGTCGGATGCGTCACCGGCATTGACTGCAATGAGCACGGCGTCCGCGAACTGCCTGGGATGCTTGAGAAAGCAGTAGGCTGCGGCCGGCACCACCTCCAGCGAATCGGAGCTTGTCCCGATCTCGAAGAGGGCTTCCTCGGGGGGCAGATGGACAATCTGGGTTACCCAGCGCAGCATTGCCGCCATGTCGGCGTCGATCCTGTGGACGCAGTCGGCGATTTCGAGCACCTGATCTCCGGGCGAGCTGTGCTCGTTGGACTGCACGAGCCGCGCAATGAGGTATGCAACAGCCACGGATGCGGCTTTGGCCCGCGGATCCGTATGCGTGATGATGCAGTCATCCAGAGCCGCCCGCACCAGAGCCTCCGCATTGCGGAAATAGAGGAGGCCGACGGGCGGCATTCGTATCGCGGCGCCGCAGCCGCCGCTGAACACGCCGCTCTTGTTCCACGGCTTGCCGGCGGCGAGATGCTTGCACGCCAATTCGTTGGCGCGCATCGGCGTTCGATGCGGGACCGTGTTCGCGTACCAGGAGAGCAGGGCGTCCGCCTGTTGTGCCGGTTCCATTCTGCCGCATTCGACCAGGCATTCAGCCGTTGCCAGCATCATCTGCGTGTCGTCTGTGTAGGATCCGTGCGGCAAAAATCGGCTTGCGTGCCCTTCGTGTGCCCGGGTGAAGGTCGTGAGGTGCTTTCCGTAGTAGCTCCGTATCTGCTCGCGCGAGAGGAACTGAGCAGGCATTCCCAGCGCGTCCCCTACGGCGAATCCAACCATGGCGCCGACGAAACGGCTCCTTACAACCTGAGGATCCATAGGGCCCTCCTTTTGCGGAGACTCCCCTTTGCTACAGTCGGATTATAACACCACTGACGCCCCTGGGATTCAAGCACTGTTGACAGCGCCGGCGAGCTGCTCCCGACCCCCTACGTCAGCTTGAACCATTTATGAAGTTGGATGGCAAGCACGGTCGGCGCGAAGCGCTGACCCCTGCGGGGCAGCAACAGCTCCTGCACGCCGGCAAGATCAAAACTGTCGGCGGCCGTCTGCGTCTTTCGGCGTCCAGAGATCAGGTTCGGCATTAATTCATGGATAATCCCTGGTTAGTGCGTGCCAAACCCGCGGCCTCTGGCCGTGCGATGCTGGCAGGCTCAGCCGTTCCGGCGAGCGGTGGGTTACTGCTAGCCCCGCAGCGAACAGCCCAGGCCGCAAGGCCTGGGATTGGACCGTAGTCCAAGGATGAGCCCTGACAGGGCGACACAGAAAAGCGGGTGAGCTGCATCGCCCCTTCAGGGCTCCCTTTTTGCGATCGCCTGGACCCAGGGCTTGCGCCCTGGGCTGTTGGCTGCGGTTGCCCCTGCGGGGCTCGGTGAAGGTGCTGTGGTCGCGTCTGCGGGGCTGGGGGAGGGTGCTGCAGTCGTGTCTGCGGGGCTCGGTGAGGGTGCTGCAGTCGCGTCTGCGGGGCTGGGGGAGGGTGCTGCAGTCGTGTCTGCGGGGCTCGGTGAAGGTGCTGCGGTCGTGTCTGCGGGGCTCGGTGAAGGTGCTGCGGTCGTGTCTGCGGGGCTCGGTGAGGGTGCTGCGGTCGTGTCTGCGGGGCTCGGTGAGGGTGCTGCGGTCGCCCCTTCGATAGTGCAATATGGAGCGTGCCACAACATGTTGGGGGGAGCGACATATTGCACAATCACAGGTTGCCTCAATTTTGACTGCGCAGCAGGCACAATTGCGTAACCTGCAGGGCTCCCCTTTACGATCGCCTGGACCCAGGGCTTGCGCCCTTGAGCGCTAAGATAGGAATGATTTTGCCAATAAACGTGGGCTTGGACCTAAACCTGGACGTAGACGTGGACCTTTTGAGCGGAGACAAACTCTTGCACGCCCAGCCTTCATCAGGCTACGGGTCGCTTCTTATCGCTTGCGGCGCAGCAGAGCGTCAAGGTCCACGTCCACGTCCAAGTCCAAGTCCAGGTCGGGAAAATGGCTTGAGTTAGCGCTTAAGGGCTTGCGCCCTGGGCTGTTGGCTGCGGTCGCGTCTGCGGGGCTGGGGGAAGGTGCTGCGGTCGCCCCTTCGATAGTGCAATATGGAGCGTGCCACAACATGTTGGGGGGAGCGACATATTGCACAATCACAGGTTGCCTCAGTTTTGACTGTGCAGCAGGCACAATTGCGTGACCTGCAGGGCTCCCTTTGCGATCGCCTGGACCCAGGGCTTGCGCCCATAGGCGTTAACTTAAGGTAACACTCGCTGACGGACCTGGACGTGGACCTAGACTTGGACGTGGACTTGGACCTCGCCCCGGATGTTCTCATGCTCGGCACATTTTCGAGAGCATCCTAACGGCGGAGAGAAGGAGTTCGTCCGCTTCCTGAC
>JAIQGI010000087.1 GCA_020072565.1 Terriglobia bacterium | reverse complement strand
GATGTTGTTTCTATCTCCAAGATTGTTTTTGATTGACGATGGTGGACACTTCAGTGAGGATGTCAACTGCCAGCGTCGCTTCGCTCCGACACTGTCCACGATCATTCGGAATCACTGTCCACGATCATCGGAATCCGCATCCAGGAAACTGATCGTGGCTGACTGGAGAGATTTTTCTACAAAGAAGATGATGCGCTCCAAACATTTCTCTTTCAGACCGCGCATGAAACGTTCAATATGAGGGGACAAGTTCGGAGAACGCGGCGGCAGTCGCACAGGCTCAACTCTGCCTTCCTTCAGGGTGATCCGGAACGCTTCGGAAAATTTCGCGTCGCGATCCATCAGCAGATATCGCTGTTGACAAAGGAATCCATCTTCGGGGTCGGTAACATTCCTGGCAACCTGGAGCATCCAATCTTCATCCGGGTGCGCCGTGAGGCCGGCCAAGTGCACCCGGCGCGTCGCCAGTTCCATGAAGAATAACAGGTAGTAGGTGATCAATCCGCTTTTTGTCCAAACCGTGATCGTCGTGAAATCGACCGAGGCAAGCACATCCCAGTGGGCATTGAGGAAGCTTTTCCAGGTCGACTGGCGCTTCCGGTCAGGTGCCGGCTCAATTCCGTGGGCTTTCAGAATGTTCGCCACCGCCGCATCCGAGATTGCATACCCGAGATTCTGGAGCGCACCCTTGATGCGTCTGTAACCCCAGCGCGGGTTTTCCCTGGCCAGCTTCAGAACCAGGTCCACGGCCTCCTGCGAAACAGGGGGCCGTCCTACGTTCTTCCGCCGCCCGCTGAAGTCCCAATGCCGCGCAACAAGCTCCCGATGCCAACGCAGGATCGTATCTGGAGTAACGATAGCGGCGAGCTGTTCGAGCATCTTTCTCCCGAGGATTTTGCCTTTGACGGCTGACCGGCGCCGCTGGTCGTCGTTGAGCAAGATTCGTTTTTTCCCTAGTTCCTGCCGGAGCACTCGGTTCTCTGTCAGAAGGTAGTCGATCGCATCCTGTTGGCTACGATTGACCCAGCCGGCGAGGATCAAAAGGAACAGCTGCCAGAGCTGCAGGATTGCTTGCACATTTTCCTCCGGATACGAGGTGAAAATCTACAGCATCGGGCATCCATAACTGCCTGTCAAGCAGCGCATCCGTCGAAACGAGCAGCCGTGGCAAATAATTCCCATCGCAACGATTTGTGGTTAGGCCGATTATTTTTACCATACGGGAGCCGAGAATCGGTTTGGGTGGCAATCTTATCTTAATCCATCAATAGAAAGACTCCACGGTTGCAAACAGCGTGTCCAGCACCGACTGCGACAGAGTGTCAAACTCCTCTCGCACAGCGACAAAGGTCGCGCGAAAGGATTTAGTGTACAGAGCGCGTCTCGCACCACATTTCATAAACGTCGTACTTCTATATCACATGTAAAATCCCTTTCAGATCGTCCAAACCAAACTTCCGGCGCAGAAATCGCAGGTGCACAGAGGCAACATCATATTGAAAAATCTCATTCACTGGGACAAAGGCAATGCGATCTATTTCCGCCGACCGTGGCTTTATATTTCCGATCGCGAACGACTCCTTTAACCATTCCACACCATTCACAGGATAACATCTGAAATAGAAAATTAAGTGTAATGGACCCGGCTCTTCTTTGATATTGGGGCCCGCATCTATATGTAGCAGCTGAACAGGGGTGATTTCGATGCCTAATTCCTCGTAGAGCTCGCGCTTCAAGCAAAGCGCAAGAATATCATCTTGATCATCTAGGCTCACATTCTGCAATCCTTCAACAACAGGGGATTCGAGCGATCCTCCAGGTAACCCCCACGCTCCCTTTCGCCGATAACTGTGCCGTACTAACAAAATTTCATTTGGAACAGTGCTTTCATCGAGGACTACTGCAACACCACCCACAACCCAGTGTCTCGTCAACAATCCCCTCAAAATACCTGCAACCCGCGCTGGGAGCAGCCTCCATATCTTTAAACTAACCCAATGCACTGCAGGAATTGCTTCAATAAAACGAGCTATCCACGAAAGCATTAAGAATCACCTATGCCCTTTTTTTGCCTCCTTATTTCAAGCTTTTGCATAACAGCTTTCTCAACTCAGAAATCTCACGAAGACTAGCATAGTATGGTACCGTTGTACGAACGAAAGCTTTACCCTTACCTTTCAACCTAATCACAAGCGCCAATGATCCGATGTCAATTAGTCTTCTCTGCAGATCATCAGAGAATTCTTTATCATCCCTTGGAGAAATGCCAACAATAAAAGAATGCGTGTCAGTCCCACTGTCACTAATTCCAAGTATTTCAAATTCCGACCCAAGGGACTTCAGCAATCTTGTCCGCAATTCTCGTGACTTTTTCCACATCACCGTAAATCCATACTTGTCGATCATCTCCAACGCGCCTCTAAAATTGCACATTGCCATGCCACTCGTTGTTCCGATCGGTATGGCGATGCCATCATCACCTTCGTACCACAAATCGACCGGAACCGGTTTTTTCCAAGCATCCTTAGTGATAATAACGCCTATTGGTTCCCTAGAATAAAGCCATTTATGACCACTAAAGACATAAGCATCCCAGTAAGAACAGCCCTGAATAATCTTGGCATTGCCAACACCATGCGCGCCGTCGATGACAACTTTGAATCGACTTCCAATATGGTTTCGAACCTCTTTCAGAATTATCTCCAAAGGCACATTTATACCATTGGCCCAACATATGTCACTGATAAGAAGAGCGGGAAACTTATTGCTACGAATAGCGTTTTCAAGCGCCTCGATGATGGCAGTGGAAACAGCATCGGCACATTTCATCGGATCCTCGTGGAACCAACGGTATTCATGCCTGCACTCAACCGCTGTAATCGCATAGCGCCCCGAAAGCCAGTCTGCGACTCTTCTTTCGGACAAATGTTCATAGGGCGAGAGCACAACGCAGTCTATTTCGGGCCATTTGCTGAGGCACAACTCAAGAGCGCGGCTTGTACCATTAGTATATGAAAAATGAATGCCATCGGCCATAGAGGGATCGACAAGCAATTTCCTAGATAACTGACTGCATTGAGCAGCTATTTCCGCTAGCCACTTTGCGGCCTTTGTACTTCCAGGTGTGAGTCGATCACAGTGGCGGATGAGTTTATTAGCGCATTTTGTGGCATACACGATACCTGGCGAAACAGCGGAACCGAGAAAATGAGCTCTTTTAGGCGAATATCGATAAGGGTAAAGCGGACCCGCCATATCCATAATTTGAACATCCGACCAAAAGGTCAAAAGCCAGTGCGCGAGTTGAAAGCGGCGCCAGAAGAGTCCGCATATCGCCGCCAAAATGAATGCCCCTAGCGCTGAAAATGTCGACCATATTAGATCATTGGCTTTCAACACGACAATGAATGTAGGTTTGAATAGGTATGAAAATGTGTTGAATTGAACATCATATTGGAATCCCGACAAGCGCGCCATAGCATCAGACCAGGAAATGAATGCGCAAAATACGATGGCTGTAAGCCAATGGACAATCTTCCATCGATTCGAGAGCGGGACAGCAGATGAACCATGAAGTGTTGAATGTTTATATGCAACTATGCGGGCAATGGCTATTGCGATTGGCAAAAATAGCGTCAATGTGACAAGCAAAAAGGCTTCTTTTTGTATGGGCCAGAGACGAACAAGGCGAAACGAATACCATAACGATTGGATTCCATCTGTGGCCCGCGAAAAACGGCGAATGTCGAGGAGTGCAATGGCGGCAATACCGCAATCTATCAGCAACAACCAGGGGACATAGCCGATACGTACAATGCTGGCTATCTTGTGCCTCAAATGATCTCGACCGGGTACAAGAAGTGGCGAGGCGATCGTATTAGTCTCGGATGTCATGTAGATCCTGTTGGGTTAAGGTTGAGTAAAGGTTATATAGCGGCCCATGGGAACCATCGGTTATCTTATAAATCGTATAAGTTCCCGTGGTGTTCTCGCCATTTCTAAAAGAATATTGTTGGCACAGGCCATAAAACGTATCGTTCGTCAGCGATGAGGCAATACAAGATCTGGAGATCGATCCCATATCTTTGCATTTGGAAATGGCCTGGGAAATGATCTCCAATGCATCATAGCCAAATTCTTCATAGCTTGGCAATTCTGGATTGCGGCGGGCACTAAAGCAGGGAGGTAGGTGTTTACAGAGACCGAGGTCGGGAACGGGAGAAGTGAGGTATGTAGGGAAATTATAAACGTGGAGATCCGGTGAAATGCAGCCGTCAGTTAATACGATGGTGGGTATATCGGTGGTTGCTGAATAAACCTCATGCATCGATTCGAGGAATTGAACAGCTGTAGAGCCATAGCCTACAAACAATACAAGGTTGGCCTGGGAGCGATGAACTTCCTCGGAAATGATGCGAAGGGGGGGTCTGTCGATGTCAATGTCCAGATTGTGTTTGAAATGGTCGGCGGGAAGAAGAAATTTAAATCGTTGGAGCAAATAGTCTGAATAGACTGCTGAATCACCCGAGACATCGCGCACGATATAAACTTGAGATGCGTGTAAATCGCTATGTATTAAATGAACCAGTGCGGGTGCTTGACCAACTTGGTCATTAAGAGGTAGTCGAAAGAGGGTTTTCCCAGAGACCTCTGGGTTTGTTGATATGGGCAGCAGGACGGGGATGGAGGCGGGCAGATAGTGCGCCGCGGCGAGTTTGGTGGTGCCTGAGGATGAATGACCAATTACGGCGAGCGTTGCAGGATTAGCCGCATAGCGCGCGGCCAGAGCGGCAGCCTCTGTTGGATCCCTAAAGTCGTCCTGATATTGAATGGAGACGAGATTGAGGATCGACTTAACGGATTGGGAGCACTCATATGCGAGCTTCACACCATCAACCATGGCAGCAGCCTCTGCCTTGTTTGTGGCGTATTTGAGCTTAGTTGATGTAGTTTGGGAGATTCCTTCGCCAGCGACGAGGATTAAAAACCGGTCGTCTTTTGGGGGCGATAAGGGGATGGATTGCAAGGAGTTGCATGCCATGAAAGCGAGGGAGAACGGAAAAAAAATGAAAAGAAAGGCGTGCGCAAGATTAGCCTTAAATAGAGGAGAACGACAAGATAAATTCATTTAGGCTCCATTGACCGAAATGTGAAGAAGAATGTCAGTGCAGTAAAATATTCTTGATAGGAAAAGGAGGGATGGGCGGTTGAGCGTGGTTAGGGAGTATGGGAAAAGGAAAAGAGTAGCATCATCCTGTGATACCAATCCGCTTTCCTCCAAAACCTCTACGATTTGGTGTTGTATGATAGCTTCTTAGCACAAAATGTTGATAAAGCACAAGACTAATATATTTTGATCGTTTCGTGGAGCAGAGGTAAGCGGTGGGCGCGCAACGGTTTTGTTGACGCGGAGGCAGTTTCCAGTGGCTGGTGCCGAGTTTAGCTGTTGATCGGGTAAGGCGGAAGTTGGCTGAGAGTGGCAGGCAGGCGTTGATTTGCGGGAACCGCGTACGGATTGGCGAGGCGCAAAAAAGGGGCGGTGCGATTGATTTGGAATACCTGGGCGTGTCCAGCGGCCCATGTTGTGCGACCATTTTGGGCTTTAGAGTACATGGCAATGTTTGCGTCCCGTCAAGGACTGGTTGAGGCTGGAGGGGTGCGCCCGCTGCGCTGGGCATCCGGTGTGCGGCTTGAAACGCCGAGGGCGCGATGGAAACTCTTACATCATTTCTGAGTCGCTCGCTCTTATCAAGAAGGTGGCTTCGTAATGCTTGATCTCACGTCGAGCCTGAAAACAAAGGAATTACGTTTTGATCGGCGCCGGAGCTCGACATAACCCCAATTCTTGGAAGTTAGCGAGATAACGTAGGTGGCTCTGGGTTCCAAAGGCCTGCTTATTTCAGCCTTGGACGTCACGCGCTACGCGGAAACTAGCCGAAGATGCTCTATCGCCGGGTTGACCTTCCTTGTGAATCGTGCCGCCCGGAACCGGTTCAACGCATTGGATTGAACGTCCTGAGCGCCCCTGTGAGTTGTTGCAATTGAGTACATTTGAAATTCGCTTTGACCACACTTTGTCCAAACGCTTCAGGACATCGGCTGGCCGTTCTTGGAGGAAACATGGAAGTGACCCGCGAAGAACAGGAAACCAACGTCGTGACCAACGCAGCAAGCCGCGAATGGGATTTCTGGACCTTTGATCCAAGATTCGTCCGCCGCCTGACCAAGCTGGGATGGGAACTCAAAAAGGATCACCAGGGCGACTGGAGTTGCAAGATTCCGCGAGACCGGATCAAGATCATGAGACCTGAGAAGCGAAAGACCCGGCTTTGCACTATCCCTAAAGCAGCATTCTGATTCCTCAGAAACACACGCACGTGCAGATATGGCAGATCAAAATCCCTCGGCCATAGTCTGACAAGGGGCGGGGAGAGATGAACAAAAAAAAGAGCGCATTATCGCACAGCCGGAGACGCCCTTCGACCGGACGCCACGAGGCTGGCTGCCGGGTTTGTGTTCATCCTGAACGGGAGCAGATCGAAGCCGAGTGGATCGGCTGGGCCCATACAACCAAACTGGCGAAGCGGTACGGCCTGAGCCGCGATTCTCTCTACCGGCATTGTCACGCACTCGGCCTGTTCGAAAAGCGGAGGCGCAATCTCCGGGCAGCTCTTGAGCGGCTCGTGGAGGAGGCGGAAACCGTCCAGGTGAACGCTTCGGCTGTCGTTGCTGCAGTCCAGGCACTCGCCAAGATCAACGCCGCCGGCCAGTGGGTCGACCGGACAGAGCAGGTCAACCTGAATGAATTATTCGAAAGAATGACCGTCGAGGAACTGGAAACCTACGCGCGAGAAGGCACCTTGCCGGATTGGTTCACAAGCGTCGTGGGTGCCACACCCATCACCGGTCAGGAGGCCCACGGCGATGAGTAGCGCATTCTGGAATAGGCACGGGTAAGATGACAGTGAACAGCCCAGCGACGTAAATCCCGGCACTTTCGAGCTCGGCACCGCCGAAAGTCGCGCAGCAGCGCGTTTGCTTGCCGAGAAACGGAATCAACCTACGGGATGGGTGACAATCCATGCGGTCGGCACCCGGCCACCGGCGGGAGAGCCACAGATAGGCCAGTGGTTGAAAGTGCCAGGAGGACCAGCAATTCGGAAAACCTACAGCCTGCCGCCCCTGGGCGCGACACCGTCGGACGATCAGGAGCACAAAGGAAATGGATAACTGGAACCCATTCAAAGGCAAACGGGCAGAGCGCCAGCTTGAACCCGCGACAAATCCCGGCCCAAAGCCGGGTGACTTTCCGCTCGGCTCCCTGAAGTCACGCGCAGCAGCGCGTCGCGCTCTGGAGCGCTGGAAAACGTCCGCATGGATGACTCAATTCATCTTGAAGCTTCCAAGGAGACCCTGGGATCCCAGCTGTGAAGAATGCCCAGGAGGGGAGAGGCAAATCGTCATTGTGGATGACAGGTTATCGGAGGGAATGGAGCCGCTCTAATGAACGAGCCGAAACCCGGGAATTATCCGCTGGGAAGTCTGGAATCTCGAGCTGCTGCGCGCTCCATCCTCGAAAGATCAGGTCGGAAATCACGGCTCATGATTCTTCATTGAGGCTTCCCGCGGCCCCCTTGGGCTCCCAAGACCCTGGCTGAACGCTACAGACATCCCCCCCCAGAACCGGGGTCAGACGGAAGAATCTTTATGGACCTATACACCGATGAACTCGAAGAGCTTGAAGAATGGTTGAAGCGCAATGACAAATAGACATCAGAAACCAGACCACACAAACGAGAGTCTAACGAATCCGAAGCCAGGCACGTTTAAGCTTGGAAGCCTTGAAAGCCGCGCTGCCGCAAGGGCTTTGATCAAAAGCAAACCTAAAACGGTGATCCGGGTAGTATTTGTCGGCAAGAACCGGAGCGGAGAGCCGCTGCCTCCAAGCAAGGCGATACCCGGCTCGAACGCGTTAATTGAGTACGCATACGACGATGAGCCCACAAGCGGTGACACATCCAGGTAAAGGAAAGGAATCCGCCGGGAGAATGTCGCAGGACGGAGCTAAGCAGGGGCGCTACAGCACCTCAAGATGCGTTGGGGCGATCCCAAGCATCATCAAAGGCAATCCTGATCGAGATGAGATTTGCACGTCGCATGTGGAACGAGACAACCTCACGATGAGGACGTTTCTTAGAAGGCTAACCAGGCTATCCTTGGGCTTCTCCAAGAAGCTGGAAAATCTAAAGTATGCCGTGGCTTTGCATTTTGCCTTTTACAATTTCTGCCGCATTCACAAAACGCTGCGAGTCACACCGGCGATGGAGGCTGGAATTGCAGATCACGTTTGGACAATACAAGAATTGCTTGCGGTCTGAGGCAATAGGAATTACACTAGCGGCCAAGATCCGATGGCGGTCGGGTCTCTCACCGAGATAGGCGCAAACCTATGAGAAGGGAGGTTTGTGCTTATGTCAATTTCTTGTTGGGTTGCGCAAAACCCTTCAGTGATCCAGCCCATGAAATTGAACCTCGTAGGCAAGATCAAAAATACGCAACTTCCACGCTCCAAGGCCCTGTTTCCGATGTTCGAAGCGGTTGTGAATTCGTTTGAGGCAATCGAGGATATGAATGCTCCAGACACGTCGCGAAGCATCGAGATTGTTGTGGAATGCGATGACAAAGGATTGCCTGGCATTGAGGGCTCCATCAACGGGTTTACGGTGATCGACAATGGTATTGGGTTTACCGAGAACAATCTGGATGCCTTTTTTACTTCCGACACGCAGTACAAAGTCAGTAGGGGAGGAAAAGGGATCGGGCGGTTCATATGGCTAAAGGCTTTTCACTCTGCAGAGATCGAGAGTCACTATCGCGAAAACGGAAAGCTGATGAAGAGGGTGTTTAAATTCACTATGACATCAGATCAACCCAACGGCCCCGCAACAGAATCCAAAGAGAAGGGACCGAAGACGACAGTTCGGCTAATAGGAATGCAATCTCCATACAAGGAAAATTGCCCACAGGATCTTAGAATCATTGGACATCGTCTCATCGAGCACTGCTTGCCCTTCTTCCTTGATCCGATGTGTCCCAAAGTGACCATCCATGACGGAAAGGACCATATTGACCTAAACGATTACTTTCGGGAAACCTTCGCTGCTAAAGCCAGCAAGCACCCTTTTAAGATACGCGACATGACATTCACCCTGAAGGGCCTGCGCCTTTACAATCCTTACGAAACACAGCACCGGCTCATTTATGCCGCCAATTCACGGGAGGTGTTCCCTGAGAGGCTGGATAAGTACCTTCCGAACCTGCAAAGAAAGCTGACCGACGAGGGTCGTCCGTTCGCGTATCTGGGATTTGTGGAAGGCGAGTATCTTAATCAGCACGTCAACGGTGAAAGGACAAACTTCTCATTTCCGACCGATAAGGCAATAGATGGGATGTTTGATGAAATCACCCTCGACGCCATTCGTGATGGCGCCCTCGGCTGCGTCTCCAATGACTTGGAGCCCTTCCTTGAAGAGATCAATACCGAAAAGCGGACGACAATCAATTCGTACATCACCGAAGAGGCTCCGCAATACAGACCGCTTGCGCGCTACCTGGACGAATTCATTGACCGAATTCCTCCGGGTGCGAAGGGCCATGCCTTGGAGATGGCACTATATGAGCAACTTCACGCAAAACAGCGGGAACTTAAGCAGGAAAGCCACAAGCTAATGGAGGAAAGCGACGAAACAGCGCTCAGACCGGAGGAGTACGAAGCGAAATTGAACAGCTTTCTAGAACGCGAGAATGAGCTGGGAAAATCGTCACTCGCCCAATATGTTATTCACCGGAAGGTGATTCTGGAGTTTTTGGAAAGGAGCCTTCAGGCGGATCCAGAGACGGGAAAATATCCGCTGGAAGAGATCATCCACAAGATCATCTATCCGATGCGTACGACCTCGGACGACGTACCCTATGAACAGCAGAACCTCTGGATCATAGACGAGAGACTCTCATATCACTGGTTCCTAGCTTCAGACATGCCATTGGATGCAGTTAGAGTATTGGAAAATTCTTCTGAGTCGCGGCCCGACATCATGATTTTTGATCGGGCGTTGTCATTTACAGAGGATGACGCAGCCTTGAATTCGCTCGTCATCATAGAGTTCAAGAAACCCGATCGATCCAATTACCCAAAGGAAGATCCAGTAGATCAGGTATATCGGCTCATTCGCGAAATCAAAGGTGGGCACTTCAAAGACAAGGCTGGTAGGGAGATCAAAGTGCAGTCTGAGCGAATTCCAGCCTATGCTTACGTGATCTGTGACACAACCAAACAGATCGAGGACATTGCCAAAAGTAAAGGTATGCTGACCACACCCGACAACCTCGGCTATTATGTTTACAATCCAAATTTCTCAGCCTACGTTGAAATCATTTCCTATGCGAAGCTGCTCCGGGATGCGAAGAAACGAAACAGAATCCTCTTTGACAAGCTGCATCTTGCTAAAAACTTATCTAATCGGACAGAGACGCTTTAAGTTTTCTATCTCATCAGCAACACGCTGTCAGAGCACCACCGACGGCTGTAATGGGGCCTTATGTCAACTTCCGCCTCTCGTACCGCACACAAACGCGACTATAAGCCATTGCAACGTTGAAAGATACGGAATTTTGCACACCTCGGACAACACGCACACACACCTAGGAAAACCGTACCCTTCCCAAAACATGGGCGTCGTGTATCAGGACCGTTGCAAACCTAACGCACCTGGCGCGCATCCCTGCACCTTCGGGCCATATTCCGGCACTTTCGTGCCATATTCCCGCACTGTTTCACCGAGAAACGACTGTAGCGAGTTTTCCGAAACTATCCACTGGCGGTCTACTCTCTTCCCCTGTAGGCTGCCGGACGCCAGGAGCTTTCTGATTTCACGGGGAGGCAATTCGGACGGCACAAACAACAAGAGCCGCCCGAGAGCGGCCCTTGTGAGCTATTCGATTTATGCTGGCAAATCGTTAGTTCTTCCTGCGCCATGCGGCAAAGCCGATCACGCCGAGGCCAGTGCCGAGGAGAAGGAGAGATGTGGGTTCGGGGACGGCGTTGCTCGTAATACCCAGCGAAACATCGGTAATCGCAGGAGCGCACGCCCCATGTCATCGATCATCTGAATCCGTACTTTTCTGAACACCCGCCGGAATAGATACCCGCAACATCATCCGCGCCGCAGGCGCGGAGTTCATCATCATCTTCGTGTAATCTTGTGCGGAAGGTCGAGTAGAGGAGACCCCGGTCGTGTCCTCGACCGGGGTCCATTGGCGGTACCTCTCGATTGAGAGGGTGTCTACACTGCCGCCATTAAGCTGCCATGATCGGCAGCCGTTGTCCAGTCTCGCCTTTGGGTGAGAATGCGACACACGGCTGAAGATGCTCTCCGGCAAAGGTTTTGCCGGGCACAAGGGTGCGGCGCCATATTCTGGATCTGCCGCCGGTGTGACCGGGGCCAGCAGTATTGCAGCGACCATTGCCGTGGCAAAGCACGGCGGGAGCAACGTCGAGCTGCGAATCTGCGTCATCGGCGAACTCCTGAAGGGAGACTCGACCAACGGGACCGTCAACAGTCCTATCGACGACGACTGGCGGCAGTTTCCGTTATGGATCAAGGTTCCCCCGTCATGCCTTCCCCTGACAAAATCCTCACGCCGGCGCTTCACCCACCGGCTGTCGCCGAAAATGGCGGCAAACAAACCCAGGAAACCAGAGTGATTCATGATCCCGGAGCGCCTTACTGCATCATCTGCGGCCAGGCAGGCCGGTTTGTGAATCCTTTTCATCGACTGAGGTGATTGCCATGATTGACGAGGAAACCCGCGCCCGGATTCGCCGCTTGTTCTATGCCGAACACTGGAAGGTCGGGACGATTGCTCACGAACTCGTTCTTCACCCGGACACGGTCAGCATTGCCGTGGAAACCGAACGGTTCAATAACACCAAAACATTACGACCCAGTGTAACGGACCCATATGCCGACTTCATTCGCGAGGTTCTGGCAAAGCATCCGCGCCTGCGGGCCACACGACTTTTCCAGATGATCCGGGATCGCGGCTACTGCGGCAGTGTGGTGCAGCTGCGCCGGGTCGTCGCCTGCCTGCGCCCCGCCCACAAGGAAGCGTTTCTTTGCCTGCGCACTTTCCCGGGCGAACAGGGACAAGTTGACTGGGCCCATTTTGGCGAAGTTTCTTTTGGCCGGGCCCGTCGGCGGCTCTCCTGTTTTGTCATCACACTCTCTTATTCCCGAGGGTTGTACCTCGAGTTCTTCTTCGACCAACGCATGGAGAGCTTTCTACGCGGCCATGTGCACGCTTTTGCCGACTGGAAGGGCCTTCCCAGAATCCTGTTGTACGATAATCTCCGCAGCTGCGTGCTCGAGCGGCGCGGTGATGCTATTCATTTTCATCCGCGGCTCCTGGAGTTGTGCGCCCACTACCACTTCGCTGCACGCCCTTGCCAGGTTCGTGCGGGCAATCAAAAAGGGCGGGTCGAGCGGGCCATACGGTATATACGGGAATCCTTCTTCGCCGCCCGCCCGTTTACCACTTTGGAGGATTTCAACCGCCAGGCCCTCGCCTGGCGCGATCGGGAAGCCCACGGCCGCCCCTGGCCCGGCGGCGATCACCGCACCGTAGCGGAGGCCTTCGCGGAAGAAACGCCACGCCTGCTGCCGCTGCCTGCACACCGGTTTGACTCCGATCTGCTCATCACGGTGCAGTCGGGCAAAACCATCTACATCCGCTTCGACCTCAACGATTACTCGATCCCTCCGGCAGCCGTCGGTCGCCCGCTCATGCTGGCCGCTTCAGAATCCACGGTGCGCATTCTCGACGGCAGCCAGGAGATTGCCCGCCACCGCCGCTCTTACGATCGCCGCCAGCAGATTCTCGATCCGGCGCACCAGGAAGAGTTGCTGAAAGAAAAACGCAAGGCGCTTGGCTCCACACGCGGCGGCCGGCTCGCCCAGGCAGTCCCCGAAAGCGAGGCCTTGCTCGATGCCGCCTTCGCTCGCGGCGAGTCCGCCGGCAGCCAAACCACTCAACTGCTGAATCTCCTGGACCTCTACGGAGCGAGAGAGGTGCGTGCCGCCGTTTGCGAAGCTCTTGATCGTAAAACCCCACGCGCTTCCTCGGTAGCCTTTATTCTCAACCAACGCCGCCGCTCCAACAAACGTCGAACACCGTCCCCGGTCGACCTGTCGCGTTACCCGGAACTCGAAAACCTATCCGTCACCCCACATGCCTTGGAGACTTACGATGACCTTGCCAAAGACGACGACCCCGACGAGTAACCTGAACACGAAACTCGAGAAGATTGGCTTGCGGGCAGTCGCGCAAAATCTCGATGACTTTATCGCCCGGGCCACAACCGGCCGCTGGGCTCCACGTATGATGCTTGAACAACTGTCGGAGATCGAAGCCGACGATCGTTCGCGCCGAAGCCTGGAACGTCGCCTGGGCCTGTCGGGAATCAAGAAGTTCAAACCCATGGCCGACTTCGACTGGAACTGGCCCGAGAAAATCGAACGGGACGTCATCGAACGCGCTCTCACGCTGGACTTCATCAAAGAGGCACGCAACCTGGTCATGATCGGCCAGAATGGCTTGGGAAAATCAATGATCGCCAAAAACATCTGCCATGCCGCAGTCATGGCTGGATACTCCGTGCTTTTCCGCTCTGCTTCCGCTTTGATCGAAGACCTGCAGTGCGAATCGCCAGCAACCCGAAGAAGGAAGCTGCGCACGTACGGAAATGCCGGCCTAGTCTGTGTCGATGAAGTAGGTTACTTGTCCTACGACGACAATGCCGCGGATCTCCTCTATGAAGTCATCAATCGCCGCTACGAACGACGTTCCGTGATCGTGACCACCAATCGGGGTTTTAAAGAATGGAACGAGGTCTTTCCCAACGCCTCTTGCATTGTCACCCTGGTCGACCGGCTCACTCATCATGCGGACGTCACCAAACTCGAAGGCCAAAGCTACCGTCTGCGCGAGAGCGAACTGGAAGCAGCGGCAAGGAGGAAAAAGAAATGATCCGGGAAATCCCCGAGGAAGATGACAACGAATATCTGTCAGCGGTTTTGAAACTTTACCTGGAACTCCCCGAAACCCCGTCCAGAGCGGGTCCTCACGACCGAAAAAGCGCTGCCGCCTTGTACGCACGAGGGATCGAACTGGCAACCGTGGAATCGGCTCTTCTGCTGGCGTCCCTGCGCAGGCTCGGTAGGCCGCATGATCTGCCGCCACTCTCTCCGATACGCTCGTTGGCTTACTTTTTCCCGGTGATCCAGGAACTCCTCGACACCCCGATCCCCGATGACTATCGCGAGTATTTGCGCAGGAAAGTTCAATCACTCGACAGCAGGAGTCGGATTACAAAATGCAGCTGACCGGCGGGTGTTCAAATAAATACGTTTCCTCACGATCGGCAACACCCCATAGCCCACATCTGAAGAGAGGTTGAAGCTCGTGAAATATTCTCCTGAACCGGCAACAAAACCTTCGAATATCAATCCAGCTGAAACATTAGGAACGCTCATGCTGGGGAATGTATACGTCGCGAGATTGGTCGTGATGCTCAGGCTCATGGGGCTCGTCCCTCCGAGGCTTCCGAGATTAAACCCGAACATGTCGTACTGTGGTATCGGATTAATTGTTCCAGGAAGGGGAGTCCAAGAGTTACTCAAAAACACCGGAACGGAGTTGCCGTACACTGTCCCTGTCCCTACGATGAGGTTGTCTGCAGTCGTGTAAGTTATGTCATGCAGGGTCACAGGATTTCCAGGGAAACAAAACCCGACGGGGCAACTGAAGAAGTTCTCGAATTGTGGGTCTTCTCCAAAGTGAGTGGGTAACTTTTCGGTCGTAATCCACTCTTTGATCTTCCAATGAGTTTCCTTACCAGTGCCTCGGCGGTTAAATCTTTTGCAAGCTGGGGGCCGCAGGCTTCGCGCCAAACAAAGTGCAT
>JAIQGI010000086.1 GCA_020072565.1 Terriglobia bacterium | reverse complement strand
GATGTTGTTTCTATCTCCAAGATTGTTTTTGATTGACGATGGTGGACACTTCAGTGAGGATGTCAACTGCCAGCGTCGCTTCGCTCCGACACTGTCCACGATCATTCGGAATCACTGTCCACGATCATCGGAATCCGCACGCTCCCGCAGCATGGAGCCTCCTGAAGCAGCTTTACCGGATGCTGTGCTACTCCTGCAGATATGTTCTCTTCAGCGGCAGTGATCCGTTTGACTCGGTGGGGATTCCTCAGGTTGATTTCTATCGTGCGGTTCTGGATATCGGGAGAAAGGTAGAATCGACGCGCGCATTCGTCCGCGAATCAATTCTTTTGGCACTTGGCAATGGTCTCAATACTCATACGCTCTGGGAGGATCTTCTTGAGGTGATTGTTGCATGCCTGGAAACGGCGGATATGAAGGAGATGACAATCGAGGTCTGCAATGACCTTCGCAAGGATGCGGCCGCCGGCAGGCTGCGTGATTTGGAGGCTTTTTCGAAAGGGGACAAGGATTATCGGGCAAAGGACTTCGTGAATAATCTGGCCGTGTTAGGTTGGATGTGTCACATGGCGCTCGAGCAGCCGGAGGACGCAATCCGGTACTTTCGTCAATACCATGTAGAAAAGAACCCTGAGATCGCCTTGTATGTGCTTCTGCGAATGATTGAACAGCGCCGATCCTGGGTCCTCTGGCTTCAAACCTATGAAAATGCTGTGTGCGGCGGTATCCAGCCGCGGGAGGAACTGCAGCGCCGGCTCAAAGAAATTCGAGGAAGCCTCGACCTCAGTGAGCGCGGAGAGCAGCCCGACGGCAAGTGAGAGGGTTCTTGAGTTCAGGTGAAGTCGTTCGGATTCTCCTCGGCGTGACTCGAATCGGCATTCATCGACTTTCAACGATTTACGTTTGTTCTTGTACGCTCTTTTCGATGGTGGTAGCCTCGGTAGCATATCGCAGGGGATTCAGTCCGTCTCGGCGTGAGTGCGTCGCCCATGCAAGGAAGCATCATGCCTGAACCTTGGGTTTCTGTTGAAAAAGTAGCGGATCACCTTGGTGTGGCCAAGGATTCTGTTTACCGTTGGATCGAGGCCAAAAGCCTGCCGGCACACAGAGTTGGGCGGCTTTGGAAGTTCAAACTTTCGGAGATCGATGAGTGGGTGTGTGCGGGAGGGGCAGGTCAGAATGATGTCAATCCCGGCAAGAAAGAAAATCGGTGACTGGCTCGAATGGCACGAACTTAAGGGAAATTGCCGGCCAAACCTGGACATGGACTTGGACTTCGACCTGGACCTGGACCTAGACTTGGATTGTGACAATCCGTCGGGGACTTTGATTTCAGGTATCCGGCTTGGGTCAAATAGTCCAAGTCCAGGTCCAAGTCGAAGTCCAGGCCGAAGTCCAGAACCAGGTTTCTACCGAGGATACTCGTTATCTAAGTGCCATTGTGCCAGTCACCGATTTTCACGAGGTGATCAATGCCCGACCACAATTACTTCGCAAACCTGATCTGGCAGATCGCCGACCTGCTGCGCGGACCCTATCGGCCGCCGCAATATGAGCGCGTCATGTTGCCGATGACCGTCTTGCGCAGGTTCGATTGCGTGCTCGCCTCCACGAAGGCGGCGGTGCTCCGAAAGCACGATCAGGTGAAGGACAAGTACAGGGACGAAGCGCTCGACAGAATCCTCGATAAGGCAGCCGGCCAACGATTCCACAACCATTCGCCGCTCGACTTTGAAAAGCTGAAAGGCGACCCGGACAACATCGAAAAGCACCTCGTCAGTTATATCAAGGGCTTCTCGGCCAACGTCCGCAAGATTTTCGAATTCTTCGAACTTGAGCCCGAAATCGAGAAAATGCGCGAGGCGAACATCCTTTACCTCGTCGTCTCCAAGTTCTGCGACGTTGACCTGCATCCTACCGCCGTGCCCAACGAGCAGATGGGACTGATCTTTGAAAATCTCATCCGCCGCTTCAATGAACTGGCGAATGAGACCGCCGGCGACCATTTCACCCCACGAGAAGTCATCCGGCTGATGGTAAATATCCTGTTTATCAATGACGACAAACTCCTCGCCACACCGGGAACAGTGCGTAAACTGCTCGATCCCGCATGCGGAACCGGCGGCATGCTGGCCGAGTCGCAGAATTACTTACGGGAGCACCACGCGGCGGCCAGGCTCTACGTTTATGGGCAGGATTACAACAAACGCGCCTTCGCCACTGCAGCGTCCGACATGCTCATGAAGCAGGTGGACCACAACGGCGGCGGCAACAACGTTCGCTACGGCGACAGCTTCACCGAGGATCAGTTCGAGGGCGAGACCTTCGACTACCTGCTCGCCAATCCGCCCTTCGGTGTGGATTGGAAGAAGGAGCAGAAGGAGATCGAACGCCAGCACGACAAGCTTGGTTTCTCGGGCCGCTTCGGCGCCGGCCTGCCGCGCGTCAACGACGGATCGCTGCTCTTCCTGCAGCACATGATCAGCAAATTCGAGCCGGTGCTTCCCGACCAGCAAAAGCACGGCTCGCGTCTGGCAATCGTCTTCAGTGGATCGCCGCTCTTCACCGGTGGCGCGGGCTCGGGCGAGAGCGACATTCGAAAGTGGATCATCGAATTTGACTGGCTCGAGGCCATCATCGCTCTGCCGGAGCAGATGTTCTACAACACCGGCATCGGCACTTACATCTGGATAGTCACCAACCGCAAGGAGAAGCGCCGCAAGGGCAGGATTCAACTCATCGATGCTCGGGAATACTACGTTCCCATGCGCCGCAGCCTTGGCGACAAGCGCCGCAAGATCGGCGAAAAGGAAGATGGAAAGGATCAGATCGCCGACATTGTAAAGCTCTACGGCCGCTTCGCCGACGGCGACAAGTCGAAGATTTTTAACAACGCGGACTTCGGCTACACGCGCGTGACCGTGGAGCGCCCCCTGCGCCTGAGTTATCAGATGACGGTCGAGGACAAAGCCCGCTTCCTTGACGCCTGCCCGCACTTGCTCGATGACGTGCAAGCAATCGACAAGGCTCTTGGCCGCGAGCCGCAACGCGATTGGAATGCAGTCTGGGCGCAGATCCAGGACTTGCTCCACACGCGTAGGTCGCGCTGGAAGGCGACCGAGCAGAAGCTCTTCCTCAGCGTGTTTGCCCAGAAGGACCCCGAGGCCAGGCCGGTTGCTACAGGTGGCCGCGGCCAGTGCTACGAGCCAGACACCGATTTGCGCGACTTCGAGAACGTGCCGCTCAAGGACGACATAGACGCCTATTTCGAACGCGAAGTGCAGCCTCACGTTGCCGACGCCTGGATGGACCGCACCAAGGACAAAGTGGGTTACGAAATCAACTTCAACCGCCACTTCTACAAATACACGCCGCCGCGACCGCTGGAAGAGATCGATGCGGATCTCAAGCTCGCGGAGGAGGAGATCATGCGGCTATTGCAGGAGGTGACGAAGTGAGAGACTCAGAAGCGCACTCGAGAGTCCGTCTAAAGTACTTGGCGCATCTTGAGATGGGGCAATCTCCACCTTCCACCATGTATACATTGTCGCCGGAGGATGGACTGCCTTTCCTTCAGGGAACAGCTGATTTTGGCGTGCAGTTCCCGGAGCCAAAGGTATACTGCGACTCGCCTACCAAAATTGCGATAACGGGCGACATTCTCTTCTCGGTTCGAGCACCAGTTGGCGAACTGAACATCGCGAGGCAAAATACGGGAATCGGGCGAGGACTCTGCGCGATCCGGCCGAACAAGGATTGGGTTTTTCGGTTTGCCTGGTGGGCTATTCATGAAGCTCGGTACCAGCTCAACTTCGAGTCTACCGGCAGCACCTACGAAGCTGTCTCGACTGAGGATGTTGCCAATATGCCTGTCGAGTTGGCGCCTGTTTTTGAGCAACGCGCCATCGCGGATTACCTGGACGACGAGACAGCACGGCTGGACGGGCTGGTGGCGGCGAAGGAGCGCGTGCTAGGGTTGTTGGCAGAGAAGCGGCGGGCGCTCATAGCCCGCGCCGTCACCCGCGGCCTCGATCCCCGCGCCCCCCTCCGCGACTCCGGCATCCCCTGGCTGGGCGAGATTCCGGCGCATTGGCCTCTGGTACGAGCGAAATTCCTTTGGCAGGAACAATCGCTGCCTGTTCGTAAAGATGACGAAATGGTTACCTGCTTCCGCGATGGCCAAGTAACCCTCCGGAAGAATCGCCGCGAAGAGGGATTTACCAATGCAATTAAGGAACTTGGTTATCAGGGCGTTAGAGCGGGACAACTTGTTCTTCACTCCATGGATGCCTTTGCCGGAGCCATCGGTGTCTGTGACTCGGATGGCAAGTGCACTCCCGAATACATCATTTGTAATCCAGTCAGGGTGGATGTCTCAAATCCGTATTTCGGATTCTTGCTGCGGGTGATGGCGCTCAATGGATTCATTCAAGCCAGCTGTACTGCTGTTCGTGAGCGTGCTCCGAGGATTCACTTTTCAGACTTCGGAAATATGTTTTTCCCACTCCCACCTCTTGGCGAACAGCATGGGATTGTCGCTCACATCACTGAAGAAACAGCAAAGCTGAACGCAATGCGTTCGGCAACTGAACGCACCGTGGCTTTGCTCAAAGAGCGCCGCGCCGCTCTTATCGCTGCCGCTGTTACAGGCAAGATTGCAATCCCTAGTAAAAATAAGATGGCGAAGGAGTGCCAAAATGCAATTTAGACACCTGAAGCTCAAGAATTGGCGCAATTTCGTAAATGTGGATTTGTCCTTCGGTGAGCGCCTGTTCCTTACCGGGCCAAATGCGAGCGGCAAATCCAACCTGCTCGATGCGTTCCGGTTCCTGCGCGACATCGCCAAAACGGGCGGCGGCTTGCAGCAGGCCGTGCGTGAACGCGGCTCACTCGGCAAGATCCGGTGCTTAGCAGCCAGGAGATACCCCGATGTAGAACTCGAGGTTGTCCTGGAGGAGAACGGATCAGCGAATGCCACCGTTTGGCGCTACGGTATTGGCATGCGCCAGGAATCACGCGGCCAGCGCAGGGTGATGTTGACGCATGAACGGGTATGGCGGAATGACGAAATATTGCTGGATCGACCCGATGATGAGGATAAGAAGGACGACTGGCGTTTGACGCAAACACATCTCGAGCAGATTGCATCCAATGTCTCCTTTCGATCAGTGGCGGATACGTTCCAAAAGACGCTTTATCTGCATCTCGTCCCGCAGCTGCTGAAACATCCAAACCTGGCCAACCGGGAAGCCGCCGGAGAGGATCCGTTCGGCCTGAAGTTCCTGGATCGGATCATGAGCGCCCCTGAGAAGACGCGCCGGGCAAGGCTGAGAAAAATCGAACAAGCGTTAAAAATCGCGGTGCCCGAACTGGAAAACCTCACCGATATTCGGGATGACCGGGGCTTGCCCCATCTTGAAGCGCTTTATAAACATTGGAGGCCTCAGGGAGGGCGGCAGCGTGAAGACCAGTTTTCCGACGGCACATTGCGATTGATCGGCCTTTTGTGGGCCCTGCTCGAAGGAGATGATCTCCTGCTGCTGGAAGAGCCCGAACTTTCCCTACATGCCGGGGTGGTAGCCAAATTACCGGCATTGATCTGGCGATTGCAGAAGCAGAAGATGCGCCAGGTCATTATCTCCTCTCACAGTGCCGAAATGCTGGCGGATCGTGGGATCAGGGCGACTGAAGTGGCCTTACTGCGGCCTCGAGGAAGTGAGGGAACGGTGGTGGAACTCGCCGCTGATAATCGAGATATCCGGCTTCTGCTCGACGGGGGAATGGCCATGTCGGATGCGATCCTGCCGATGACCGCGCCAGAGGAAATCGAACAGATGGATCTGTTCTCATGACGCAATCAATACCCATTTATATAGCGGTGGAGGATGAACTGTCGGAATGGGTTATCAAGCGAATCCTCGGAATGCGGCAGGTGCAATATTCATTTGGGAAAATCCTTACGGCGAGGCGGGTACGGCTATTTGAAGAAAAACGTACGAGCTTTCAGCAATTTGGCCAAGGGGTGTCCCGTCCTGCTACTGACTGATCTGGACAGATATTCCTGTCCGCCTGAGCTTATCAATGACTGGACGGCGCTTCCATTGCATCCAAATCTTCTCTTTCGCGTCGCAGTGCGGGAAGTGGAGAGCTGGTTGCTGGGCGACGGCAAAGGACTCTCTTCCTTTTTGCAATTACGATCATCCATAGTGATTGCCGATCCCGAAAACCTCGCCGATCCCAAGGAAGAATTACTGAGACACGCGCTCAAGAGTCCCGTGCGCCGGATTCGGGATGCTTTGGCTTTTCATGATGACAGAGGGCAGGTTTATCAAGGGCCCGATTACAATGGCACTCTCGCCGGCTTCGTCATGAATCATTGGCATGTCTCATCAGCCAGCGGCCGATGCCATAGTCTGGAAAGGTTCCTCGCGGCTCTGCAACGCATGGAAGAGAGGTCATGATCCTGGTTGGATCCTGGACTTAGGGGGTCAATTTCATAAACGTGGATCCGGCTGTACCGTCTACCGCTGCGCTGACGAGGAAGATTGATATTAACCAAAGGACAAGCCGGATATAATACTGCAATGGCTCCTTCCATTCAGGCATTGGTCAATCCTCCACTCCTCGTCTGGGCGCGGGAACAGAGCGGGTATGCGCCCGACTCGGTGGCGGGGAGACTGAAAGTCAAACCGGAAAGGCTGCAGGCGTGGGAGCGCGGTGACCGCGCGCCCACCGTGCGTCAGGTCGAAAGGCTCGCCAGGATCTATCAGCGCCCGTTCGGTCTTTTCTTTCTTCCCCAGCCCCCTTCCGTGCCGCCGATGGCCGCGGAATACCGGCGGCTTCCGGGCGTGGAGCCGGGCGCCGAATCGCCGGAACTGCGCATTGCCTTTCGCATTATGTCCCATCGGCGCCTAATCGCCCTGAATCTGCAAGAAGAACTTGGGATTCGGATCACCGAGTTCGCCATGCCCATTCGTCTCCGCGACCGTCCCGAGGAGGCCGGCCTACGATTGCGCTCGCTCCTCGGAGTCACGAACGAAGAACAGTTGGGATGGAAGGACGACTGGCAGGCCTGGCGGCGTTGGCGCGAGGCAATCGAGGCGGTCGGGATTCTCGTGTTCCAGTTTCCCAAGGTGCCCTTGAATCAGGTCCGGGGAGTTTCGCTTCTGAAATTTCCTTCGCCGGTCATCGGCATCAACACCAAGGAAGGCTCTGCCGGTGCGCGTGTATTCACGCTCCTTCACGAACTCGCGCACATCGCTTTATCCGCGGCAGGAGAAGAAGTGCCCGCCATAGGTGAAAAACGGGACGATGCGGCATGGACCGATGTCGAGCGCTTCGCGGAAGAGGCTGCAAGCTCGGCCATCATCCCGGCGGATATCCTGTTGGGATTCCTCCGACAAATGTCGATCGCCCGGGATGCATGGGATATACCTCTGGTGCGCAGCCTGGCCGCCAGGTTCCGAGTGACACCGCTGGCGATGGCAACCCGGCTTCGAGTCGAAGGAGTCCTTACCTGGCAGGAATACTCCGACTGGAAACGGGACTGGGTCGAATACCTCAAGACACTGAAGCCCCGTTCCGGCGGCTTTGCATCTCCTGTCGAAAAATCCCTCGGCCGCAACGGCCGCCCGCTGGCGCAACTTGTCGTCGAAGCTCTTGACTCGAATCGCATCACCGCCGTCGAAGCTTGCCGGCACCTCGATCTGCGATTCGATCACTTCGATATGCTCCGCATGGAACTCCGTGACTGGACCCGAAGCGCCAGGACGGCCGACGATGGCGAATGAGCGCATCTATTCGCTGGATACCAGCTTCTTCATGGATTGGCAGGCCCGCTACTATCCGCAGGATGTTTTTGCGTCCCTGGAGAGGGTGATCGAAGAGATGATTGCCGCGAACGGATGCGGCGCCGTCGAGCTGGTAAGGGAGGAAATCGATGCGGTGGGAACTCCAGGACTGAGAGCCTGGGCAAAATCACACTCCGGATTGTTTGTTGCCATGACCCCGGATATTCAGATCGAGGGCGCGGCAATTGAAGCAAATTATCCCGATTTGATGGATCCCAAGGCGGCTTACGAATCCGCCGATGCTTATGTGATTGCGCTGGCGAAACTGAACGGCGGAATCGTCGTTTCTCAGGAAACTTCGGCTCTGGAAAAACGAAAGCCGCCCAAGGATTACTACATCCCTGATGTCTGCCGTGATCTGGGCGTATCTTGTATCAACCTGCTCGGTCTGATGCGCAGGAAGAATTGGGTGTTCTGATTCCTGTCACAATGGGATTGAATTTGAGGGCCGCCATGACACGCG
The DNA here is from genome assembly GCA_020072565.1 of Terriglobia bacterium. Lineage (NCBI taxonomy): Bacteria > Pseudomonadati > Acidobacteriota > Terriglobia > Terriglobia bacterium. The sequence goes on along the minus strand of JAIQGI010000086.1, from coordinate 22,981 downwards.
TGCATGTAAAGCCGGAGTTGCTGCGCTGGGCGCGCGAGCGTGCCGGGTTTGACCTGAGTGACTTCGCCCGCGCCTTTCCTCATCTTGATGCCTGGGAACACGGTGCGGTGCGTCCAACGCTTAAACAAATCGAGCGCTTCGCCAAGGCCACCTACATACCCGTCGGGTACCTATTTCTACCGGAACCACCAGTTGAACGCATCCCAATTCCTGACCTGCGCGCAAGTCGCAACAAATCTATCAGGCGCCCGAGTCCTGATCTCCTGGACGTTATCTACATTTGCCAGCAACGGCAGGAGTGGTATCGGGATTTTGCGCAGGCCATGGGCGGGAAGGCGCTCCCATTTGTTGGCTCCGTGGAGTTAACAAGCGAAGTTGAAAGGACCGCTGCAAGCATTCGGCACACCCTTGGGTTTGACCTTGAGGAACGCCGCCAAATCCCAACGTGGACGGACGCGCTGCGCCGATTCATTGAGCAGGCAGATTCCCTGGGCATTCTCGTTATGTGCAGCGGCGTAGTTTTGAATAATAACCGCCGCGGCCTCGATCCTGATGAGTTTCGCGGTTTTGCGATGGCAGATGAACTGGCTCCGTTGGTGTTCGTCAATGGTGCAGACACAAAGGCGGCACAGATGTTCACGCTTGCGCATGAACTTGCGCATGTTTGGCTCGGCAAATCTGCTGTGTCCGATGCACAAGCGGCTTGGATACCGGAGGATGAAGTAGAGAGCTGGTGCAATCGGGTGGCTGCCGAGTTTCTGGTCCCGCTCGCAATTTTAGAAAGAGAATATCAGAAGAATGCCGAATTGGGTACAGAGGTCGGACGCCTGGCGCGCCAGTTCAAGGTTAGCTCTTTGGTGATTCTGCGCAGGATCTATGATGCCGGAGGCCTGACGCGTGAGCGTTTCTGGCACGAATATAATGAGGAATCAGCGCGCCTGCTGGCTATTCCCAGAGCGAGCGGCGGAAATTTTTACCTAACGCAGGCGGCTCGCGTCAGCAAGCGTTTTGCCCGCGCGCTCGTCGTCAGCACCTTGGAGGGTCGGTCTTCCTTTACAGAAGCATTTCGTCTGCTCGGTTTCAAGAAGATGGAGACGTTTCGCGATCTTGGGCACAGCCTCGGGGTGGTTCTGCCATGACTCAAACGCACGAAGCTGCCTTTGAGAGCGTTATCGAAGCTCATCTCCTCAAGAATGGATATGTATCGGTCAGCCGCGATGGATTCGATCGAGAGCGGGCGATCTTTCCCAAAACGGTGCTTGCCTTCATCCAAGAGACTCAGCCAAAGGAATGGGCGAAACTGGAAGCGCTCCACGGGGACAAGACCGGCGAGCAGATTCTAACCGACCTTTGTAAGTGGATGGATGCAAATGGTGCCCTGGCCACATTGCGCCATGGATTCAAATGCTATGGGCGAACGCTGCACGTGGCATTTTTCAAAGCGGCACACGAGCTGAATCCTGAACTTGAAGCACGCTACGCGGCCAATTGCCTGGGCCTGACCCGTCAACTGCATTTCTCATTGCGCTCGGAAAAGTCGCTCGATGTCACCCTTAGCCTGAACGGCGTTCCTGTCGCAACACTTGAGCTCAAGAATCCGCTGACCGGGCAGACTGTGGAAGACGCGCGCCGGCAATATAAGCTCGACCGGGATCCGCGCCTGCCGATCTTCGAGTTTAAGCGCCGCACCCTGGTCCATTTCGGCGTCGATACGGAATCAGTCTTGATGACCACCCGGTTGGCGGGAACGGCAACCCACTTCCTGCCGTTTAACAAGGGCTGCAATGGCGGCGCCGGCAATCCGCCCGATCCTGCCGGCCGCACGTATCGCACAGCCTATCTCTGGGAGGAGGTCCTGCAACGAGACAGTTTTCTGGACCTGCTGGCGCGCTTCATCCATCTCCAAATTGAAGAGAAGCGCGACGACAAGGGGCGCAAGGTTAAGACGGAGGGAATGATTTTCCCGCGCTATCACCAACTGCAGGCGGTGCGCATGCTGGTGGAGGCGGCCCGACGCGAGGGTGTGGGTCACAACTATCTCATCGAGCACTCCGCGGGGAGCGGCAAAAGCAATACCATTGGCTGGCTGACGCACCGCCTGGCGTCCCTACACGACGTGAATAATCAAAGGATTTTCGATAGCGTGATCGTGGTGACCGATCGGGTCGTGCTCGATCAACAGTTGCAAGATACAATTTACCAGTTCGAGCACAAGCGTGGAGTTGTCCAGAAGATCGATGAGAGCTCGCGACAACTCGCCGAGGCGCTGGAAAATGCTGTACCAGTGATCATCACTACGCTGCAGAAATTCCCATTTGTCTCGCGGCAGTTACTGAAGATGGCCGAAGAGCGCGGCGCCACTGGCCAAGGTGTGTTGCCGACGCGGCGATGCGCTGTGATCATCGACGAGGCACATAGCTCTCAAGGCGGCGAGACGGCCACCGACCTGAAGGGGGTTTTGGGCGGCGAGGATTTACGCGAAGAGGCTCAGCGGCGCGCGGTAGAAGAAAACCTTGAGGACATGGAAGAGCTGTTCCGCAGCATGGCCAAGCGTGGCCGCCAGGCAAACCTCAGCTTTTTCGCTTTTACGGCTACGCCAAAGCATAAGACGATGGCGGTATTCGGTCGTGAGGGGCAGCCGGCGCACCGCTACACGATGCGCCAGGCAATCGAGGAAGAGTTCATCCTCGATGTATTGAAGTTCTACACAACCTATACGACCTATTTCAAGCTGCTCAAGGCGTGCGATGAGGATCCAAATGTCGAGCGCAAAAAGGCGGCAAAGGCATTAGCGCGTTTCTTGAAGCTGCACCCCCACAACCTCTCCCAAAAGACCGAGGTGATGGTCGAACACTTTAACGCAGTCACCCGCCATAAAATAGGCGGCCGAGCCAAGGCAATGGTAGTAACGAGTTCGCGTTTGGAGGCCGTTCGTTACAAGCAGAACTTCGATCGGTACATCCAAGAAAAGGGCTACCCGATAAAGACCCTCGTCGCCTTTTCCGGCACTGTACAGGACGACAAACTCACCGATGTGAACTACACCGAAGAAAAGATGAATCAGGGCATTCGTGAAAAAGAACTGCCGGAAAAGTTCGCCAGCCAGGAATACCAGGTACTTCTCGTGGCCGAGAAATACCAGACCGGATTCGACCAACCTCTCCTGCACTCGATGTACGTCGATAAGCGGCTTGCGGGCATCCAGGCTGTGCAGAGTCTATCTCGACTAAACCGCACCCATCCGCTCAAGGAAGACACTTTTGTGCTCGACTTCGTGAACGACCGCGAAGAGATACGCGAGGCGTTCAAAACCTACTATGAAGGCGCCGAAATGGGTGAGGAAGTCGACCCCGCACGCATGTACCAGCTCAAGGGTGAACTCGATGCGTCGGGTGTTTATCTGGTTGAAGAGATGCAGCGCTTCTGTGTCATATATTTCAAACCGAGGCAGAAGCAGAGTGCGATGGATCATCAGGCTATGAATGCCGCTCTTGATCCGGCAGTTTCGAGATTTGCGGCCCTCCAGACCGAAAATGAGGAGGAAGCAGAACTCTGGCGGGGAAAAGTTCAGGCATTTCGCAACTTATATGGATTCCTCAGCCAGGTGATCCCCTACCAGGACTCGGACCTCGAGCGTCTCTATGTCTTCCTCCGGCATTTGGCGGCAAAACTTCCCAGGCGGCGCGTTGGGCCCGCGTATCAATTCGATGAGGAGGTGCGCCTGGAGTATTACCGCCTTCAGAAGATCAGTGAGGGATCCATTTCTCTCAAGGAGGGAGAGGCACGGCCTCTCGATGGTCCGACGGAGGTGGGAAGCGGCCTTGTTCGTGCTGAGACCGTGCCTCTCTCTCAATTGATCGACCTCGTGAACGAGCGCTTCGGCACTGACTTCAACCAAGCCGACCAGCTTTTCTTCGACCAGATCGTCGAGGCCGCCATGACGGACGACAATTTGAGGCAGGCAGCCGCGGTCAATCCCGAAGATAAGTTCGAACTTGTTTTTAAGAACCTCCTCGAAAATCTCTTCGTGGAGCGCATGGATCAGAATGAAGAGATCTTCGTCCGGTTCATGAATGATCTGCCCTTCCAAAAGGTTGTGACGGCATGGATGGCTTCTGAGGCATACAAGCGGCTGCGCGCGAGCGCAGATTTAGATATTGGTCCCACGATGACCGAGGGTCGCGCCAACGGGACGCAGCCCAGGTTCAGGCTCGTGCAATCAACCTCTGATAGCCGTTTCGTCACCTGCGTGCCCCTGGTTCCGCTAAAGGCTGCCGCCGGCGCATTCAGCAAGCCCCAACAGGTTGAAGAGGACAGCTGGCAATGGGTCGCCGTAGATACGACTCATCCCCTGCGCAAAGGCATGTTCGTTGCACAGATCGTCGGCAAATCGATGGAGCCCGCCATTCCAGATGGCTCCTACTGTCTTTTCAAGGCACCTGTCGCCGGCACCCGGCAGGGAAAGACCGTGCTCGTACAGCTTCGTGATAGAACCGATCCCGAAACCGGTGAACGCTATACCGTCAAGCGCTACGCGAGTGAGAAAGTCAGGGATGGCGACATCTGGCGTCATGCACGGATAAGCCTGAAGCCGCTGAATCCTGATTTCCAGGCCATAGAGCTTGTGGATTCGGACGAAGACGAATTGCAGGTTGTTGCCGAGTTTATTGAGGTCCTTGGTCCTGGGCCACGATAACAGGGTGTAAGTCCAATGGATAAGAAGTACAAGCTGCCGAATTTCCCGCCCGCCTCCCAGTGAGGGTGCTGCCCACGGCTCCAGCAGCTTCCGATAAAAACAAATTATGTAAACTAGGCGCGCAGCCGGGCCAGCAGTTCTTTGAAGGCAAACGGCTTGATCAGATAATCGTCCGCGCCGGCATCAAGCCCGGCCACTCGATCCTCAACAGCATCGCGCGCCGTCAGCATCAGAACCGGCACGTTTGCGCCGTGGAGGCGTAGAGCCCGGCAGACGGCAAATCCATCCTGCCGTGGCAGCAGGACGTCCAGCACGATTGCGTCATAGCTGTTGATTTCCGCCTGCTCGAGTGCTGTCTCGCCGTCTCCGGCAACATCCACGGCGTAGCCCTGCTCGCGCAAGCCCTTGGCCAGGGCTTCCGCCATCGGCCGGGCGTCTTCCACTACCAACACGCGCATAGGGCCAATGATTATTGCATTTACTTGGCTTTGGCAAGCACTTTGCCGTCAAGCCCCATCTCGACTTCAGACTGCTTTCCGGCGTTGTCCACTAAGGCGGAGAAGCCCGTTTTGACCTTGGCGCCGTTGAAAACAGTTTCGAGCTTCACGAGCTTGGCTTTCCCGATGCTCTTCGTGACTTCAGCCTGAACCGCGGCGGGCAGCGAAGCCAGAGCGGTTTCTTCCTCAACTTCGGTTAGAACTCCCTTGGCATCGATCAACATATCCCGGCTGCGGCCCTTCACCTTGGTCTCGACTTCATAAACGGTTGTTTTCGCATCGGTCTCCTTGGAAAGGCCGATGATTTCCGCCCCCTGGGTTTCCTTCTGAACCGTGGCCTGGACCGCTGGGGGAAGATCTTTCATCGCCAACTTCCCTTCTCCTGCTTCCGCCGCCGCCCCTTTTTCGGCCTTCTTGGGGACCGCCTTCTGCTGGGCACACACAACGCTTACACATAGAAAGCAAACGGCAAACAGAATCACTCCCGCAACCTTCAATCTGGCAAAACTCATGGTTTCTCCTTTATGCGATCAATTTGACAAACTAATGTGAGTTTGAGCGACATGAGATTACCAGCGGCAACCTAAACAGAAGATGAACGCGTCCGGTTTTTTGAAAATGAACCCCTGGGAGTTCGAAGATCAGCACTCTGAATCCAGAACGAGAAATCTCGATGGCAGCCTGGAAAGGGCGCTTACGCTGGAAAAGCCAGGGAAGGATTCTGCTTTTTGGGCTTCACAGACTGACTGAGGATCGCACCGTCGGCATGGAGCAGCACCTTCAATATTTCCTTGCCGTTATCCAAATGAATCTCAAAGATCATTTGAGGGTCATTGTGAAGTTGAAGGTTCTGGGTTTCGACGATCTTATAGGTCCTGAACTTCTGAGCGAGAACGCCAAGGACCGCCTTGGGCACATCGGAGGAAGGGATTTGCGTCTCGGTTTCCAGCCATTTGCCCGCCGGATCGAACTTGATGGTGATTGCGACGCCCTTGAGGGTGAACTCCGCTTCGAAATTCTTGTCCCCGGATATCTTCCATTCCACGCTTTTCACGTTTTGAAATTTGGCTCCGAGAGCCTGCTTGACCGGCACGGGTACCTTATCCGCAGTCACGACTTGAGCCAAGGCTGCTGAGTTCAAGGATGCAATCAAGAGAAGAACCCAAGACGCGCTTTTCATAGTCCCACCTCCAAGAACAAATGTGCTGAGGCCATTCGAGGTTTCCTACAGATCAGCATATACTGAACCACCTAAACAGAAGATAAAAAACGCAACGAGTGTTTCTTGCCTGAATGGCACTAAGTCAAGAATAACCGCAATCACCTGTGCGTGCCGCCAGATCATGTGTTTAAGCCCCAAAGGGGCGCGGCATCAAAGCCCAGGGCGTAAGCCCTGGGATCACAGTTATCCGGGAAATGAGCCCGCTGCCCACGGCTCCAGCAGCTTCCGATAAAAACAAATTATGTAAACTACGGGGGAAATGCCCCAGTCAGACGATATTTTACTCCCAGAGCCGGGTTCCCGGACAGTGTTTTTGGCGCGGCGGCGCCTGATTGCAGCGCAGATTGGCAGCCTCCCTCAGCCATCTCGGCGCACTTCCACCTAATGGCAGGAATCGATACGAGTTGAAGCGGCTGCCGTCCATGGCAGACCGGTTTCGTGGCGCTTAATAGTTCCCTCCTGGGACGACCTTTCAAGCCGCAATACACCTTCAGCGACTTTGCCGGGGATGCCCGCGAGTTATACCATCGGATATGTGGGATTTGTAATCGTGTGCCTTGCAGGAGGCGCGCTGCTGGCACGGCGAAATCTGCGTATGGGGCGTGGCGACCGGCCTGGCGCCGCCCGCCTGGCGTTCTTTGCCTTCGGCATGTCGGAAATCGCATGGGTTTTTGGCGAGCATCACGTGCCTACAGCTGGAGAACTAACCCGGCTTATCATGTCGGCAGGCAGCGCGCTGTTCTCGGCTGGGGCACTATGGCTCGTGTACGTTGCCATGGAGCCATTCGTACGGCACCGGTGGCCCGGTTCGCTGGTTGCCTGGAACCGCCTTCTTGCGGGGAGTCTCAGGGATCCTCTGGTGGGCCGTGACCTGCTTGTCGGTTGCATCGGGGGAGTCGCATGGGTGGTGCTCAACTATCTCATGTATCCCGTCGCCACGTGGTTTGGCGCTCCCCAGGTGCAACCTTGGTCGGGGATGAATTTGGGAACGCTATATCTCTTTTCCGGCGTTCATGCCATCGTCGCCGGCGTCTCAGGACTGTTGATCCAATGCGCAATAGCCGGCTTCCTATTTCTGTTCCTTCTTTTCATGCTTCGTGTCCTGCTCAGGAGAACCTGGGCCGCGGCGATCGCGTGGAGCGTTATAACGGCAACCATGTGGGGTTTTGCCTGGAAATCGTTGCCCATCGAGTTGATCTTTTTTGCGCTGATTAATGGGGTCGCTTTATTCATTCTGAAACGCTTTGGCCTCGTGGCCAACGCAGCGCAAACATTATTTGGATCTCTATTGTTCGGCTTCCCGATAACAACGCACCTGTCGGCCTGGTATTCAGGAATCGGGCTTAAGGGACTCGGCCTGCTGCTTGCCATGACGCTCTATGCCTTCCACACCTCCCTGGGCGGCCGACCTCTTTTCAGTCACGCCATCCTCAAGGACTAGTCGAGCCTCATAATAATCGGCGACATGTTCCGAATTGCCCGGAGAATGTTGGATCCAGGCAGCACCAGCAAGGCAACTCGGCGCTTGTCACCGATTTTCGTGATAGACTGGCCCCATCGCATCTGAGCTTGCAGCAGCCTAGACAGATTCACTCTGGATGTCGCGCAATTGCGGGCGTGAAACGGGAGGATCGCATGGTTCGTGTGGTGGCAAGGCACGCTCACTTCTCTCTCCCCCTGATTCTGCTTGTTGCGTCGATCGCTGCGGCTCAGACGCCGACGGCCGGACGCTTGACGGGTACAGTAAAAGACCCATCGGGCGCGATCGTCCCGGGAGCGGAGATTCTGGCGAAGAATGCCCAGACAGGATCGGAGTTCAGGGCAACCACAAATGAGGTCGGCGTCTGGGTAATGCCTTCGGTCCCAAGCGGGAGTTACACGGTCACCGTCTCGGCACAAGGTTTCAAGACTTCAACCTTCGAAGCGATTAAGGTGGACCAGGGTGGCACAGAACCGGTGGACTCGACCTTGCAGATGAAAGACTTCCGCGATACGGTTCTGGTCACTGCCTCAAAGTTTGAGGAGGAAGTGGTGAACGCTCCCGCCACGGCGACCGTCATCTCGGAGCAAACGATCCGGAATTCGCCCTCTCAAAACGTGGCAGAACTGCTGCGCGTCGTGCCCGGGATGAATGTGGCGCGGATATCGGCGCGCGACTTCTCCGTAACCGGTAGAGCGGCGAACGGGGTGGTTTCTGGCTCTTCGCTGGCAGTGATCGACGGGCGCACGATCTACTTGGACTATATTGGATATGTCGACTGGGAGCTGGTGCCGACAAGCCTCGACGAGGTCACACAGGTCGAGGTCATCCGCGGGCCGGCGTCGGCGGTCTGGGGCGCTTATGCCCTTAACGGAGTCGTCAACATCGTCACCAAGCCTCCGCGCGAGATGCGTGGGACGACCCTGGCGTTTGGCATGGGGACATTCGACCGTTCGGGTGGTGGCGCCGAAAGCGACAGAGGCTCATTGTATTATCTGAGCGCCGCGCACGCCCAGGCCTTGAACGATCGCTGGGCTTTCAAAATCACGGGCAGCGCCTATACCCAGGATGCATTCGCTCGGCCGCAGGGCACGATCCCAAACGCCTACCACACGCCCTACCCCCCCTTCCCAAACGAGGGCACAACCCAGCCGAAGATAGACGCGCGAGTCGATTATGATTTTCCAGATGGGCAGCAGCACTTCTCTCTTTCGGGAGGTTTCGCGGGAAGCAACGGAATTGCACATTCAGGCCTGGGTCCGATAACGTGCCCGACGTGCGACTTGGCCTACGGACAGATGAACTACGTCCGTGGCGCGCTGAGGATCACGGGCTTTGTCAATACCCTTAAGGCGGAGATGCAGAGCCTCGTGATGGTAAGCCCTGGCGGCCAGCTTCTCCAACTGCAGGCCCATAACCAAACGTACGATGTCGAGCTCGGCAACTCTCACACGCTTCAGGCGAAGCACCTGATCAGGGCGGAGCACCTGCTTAGCTATGGCGGCAACTTCCGCCACAACCAAATCAACGCCTCCTTTCAGCCGCAGGCCAGGGGCCGCAATGAGAGAGGCGCGTATTTCCAGGACGAAATCCTGCTCTCCGAACACTTCCGCTGGGTCGTCGGCGCGCGGGTCGACAAGTTCGACTTTTTGAAGGGGGCGGTCTTCTCACCCCGCACGACGTTCATGGTGAAGCCAGTGCCAGGCCAGACTGTTCGTATGTCGTACAATCGTGCCTTCGTAGCTCCCTGCGCTCAAAACAACTATATGCAGATAGCCATGATGTCTCCGCTCGATCTGGGGCTGTTAGACCCGCAGCTCGCAGGAAATGTCTATAGCTTCCCCGTAAGTCTGGAGGGCAACAGGGATCTGAAGGAGCAATCGCTCCATGCCTACGAAATCGGCTATACGGCAATGGTGGCCAAAGGCCGCGCCAACCTCGGCGCCGCGTTCTATATTAACGACGGCAAGGGAGCTTTCTACATCCCACCAATCGCTTCCTACACCTCACAAGACCCGCCGCCAGGCTGGCCGCTGCCGCCGTTCGTGCTGGATGCGCTGATTGCCGCCAATGCCTTTGGTCCGGGCATAGGCTTGCCATCGATGTTCAAATACCAAAACCTCGGCAAGGTCAGGAACAAGGGACTCGAGCTCAGCGCCGAGGCGCGTTTCCATCGATACGTCAGCGGATTTGCCAACTATTCCTGGCAGGCGCGTCCGGAGTCGAAGGACTATGACGTTTCTCTCTGGAATCTGCCGCCCACACACCGCTTCAACGGCGGCCTGGACTTCGACTACAAGCGCTACCAGGCGAACGTGTCCGTCGGTTATGTGGGCAGCGCCTATTGGACCGACGTGCTCAGCGCGCCTTACAATGGTCCCACCAAGGCCTACACCGTGGTCAATGCCAGCGCCGGCGTACGCTGGGGAGGCGGCACGAAGTACCTGGCCATGCTGAAAATCTCCAACCTCGCCAACACGCCGATCCAGAACCACGTCTTCGGCGACATCCTGAAGCGCCAGATCGCCGGCGAACTAAGGGTGCGCTTTTGAAAGTAGACGCGGCGTCCCGCCGCGTGCATGAAGCTATTCGACACCAGCGGCACACCCTTGTTATATGAGAAATTAGCCTTCACATGGATAAACCGCAACCCTCAGACCGCAAGCTGCCAATTCTACAATTCTTCGAGCCTGACGAGCCGATTTCCAACATGTCGGGCAACCTGCCCCATTGGCGGCAGGATGGTAAAAGGAATCGTTCGATCATATTGTGCGCGGCCCGGAGCAACTGGCGAAAATTCGTCGATACATTCGGGGGAATCCAGCTGGAACAGCCTTGCGCGGTTAGCAGAAAAACACGCGGCGGGACGCTGCGTCCACATTGAGATTCACTTGCCCATCAAAGCTCCAGGTTCATTTTCCGTAACAGAGCCGGGTAGCGAGGGTGGGAGCGCAGCAGATCCCAGCCGGGATCGACGCGGAGATGGAAGATAAGGCCATCGCGTTCGTCGATCGCCTTCTCGAGCCAGTCGAAGCCTTTGTCGATTTCACCAAGGGATAGGTAAGTCCAGGCAAAACAGAAAGGAGACACATAAGCCTTTGAAGCGAGATCATGCATTTCTTCGAGGAATTTCCGAGCTTCGCCGATCCGGCCTGCCATTGCGCGGGCAGAGCCAAGTGATGCCAAGGCAAGCGGGCTGCCGCCCAAAAGCTGTGCGGTCGTCTCGAGGGCTCGAATCGCCTCGTCAAGCTTTCCTGTTTGGACGAAAGTAAAACCAAGAAAGCAATGCCCCGCCCAGTAAAGCGGATCAAGCTCGAGCGCATTGCGGAACTGTTCGATGGCACGATCCCACTGCCGCGCATAGAAAAAGCGGAGGCCGAGACGCCACTGCAGGAACGGCGAAAGCGGATCGCGCTCCAGCGCCTTTCGGGACGTGGCGATCGCCTCATCCAGGCGTTTCATGGGCACTAGATAATCATAATCGTAATACTCGGAGGCCGCCTCCGACTCGGGGTTCAGATCCAGCGCCCGGCGGAATTCGCGTTCGGCGCCTTTCCAGTCAAATTCATAGGCCCTGAGCCTGCCCATCATGGCATGGGCCTCCGCCAGCATGTCATCGAGCTCCAGGGCTTTTAGTGTTGCCTGGCTGGACTGCGCATTTGCTGCCTTCGGCGGCATGTGTCCGAAGAAGCCCAGAAGATGGTAAAAGTACGCCAGTCCATACCACGCAAGGGCGTAATTCGGGTCCACCGCGATGGCACGCTCATAGTACTCTTTGCTCTTTGCAAAACCTTCTCCGGTGAATTTGTAGAGGTGATGGCGCCCCTTCAAGTACAGGTTGTAGGCCTCTACATTCTCCGTGTAGCGTTTGACCAGCGGGCGACCGGCCGCCAGCTCGACGCGCAGCTTGTCGACGATCGCCTGGCAGATCTCGTCCTGGATGGCGAAAACGTCCGTCATCTCGCGGTCGTAGCGCTCCGACCAGTGATGAGAGCCGTCGGCTGCGCTCACGAGCTGCGCGGTGACGCGGATCCGGTTGCCCGCCTTGCGCACGCTCCCTTCCAGGATGCTCTCCACATTGAGCTTCGCTCCGATCTCCCGGACATCAGCCTCCTTGCCCCTGAATGAGAACGACGATGTGCGTGCGATCACCCGCAGGCCCGGAAGCCGCGTGAGCGCATTGATGATCTCTTCGGCCAGCCCGTCGCTGAAATACTCGTTCTCCTTGTCCGCGCTCAGATTGGCAAACGGAAGCACGGCGAGAGACTTATAGCGAGCGAGCTCCGATAAGGCCGGCGCCGCCTTGCGTCCCGAATCGCGATCACGTTTCAGGCGCTGCAAGTCGGCGCGCAATTCGGACGCGCTCTGGCATCGCAGCTTCCGGTCCTTTTCGAGCGCCTTGTTGATGATGCGCTCCAGCTCTTCAGGGATCTCGGGATTTAAACGCACCGGCGAGGTTGGTGCCTTGTTGAGAATGGCGTCGAAGATGACACCGGAAGTTCTGCCCGAGAATGCCTGCTGGCCCGTAGCCATCTCGTAGAGGACAACACCAAAAGAAAACAGGTCGGAGCGGGCATCGAGTTCCTCACCGCGCGCTTGTTCGGGAGACATGTACGCAACCGTGCCCACTGCGCTCCCCGGGCCGGTGAGCAACTCCTCGGCTGTGGCTGTGCTCTCTGATGCCTTTCGCTGAACGGCAGGCAGTTTCGCCAACCCGAAGTCCAGGATCTTGGCCTGCCCGCGCACGGTGACGAAAATATTGGCGGGCTTGATATCGCGGTGGATGATGCCCTTCGCGTGGGCCGCATCCAACGCATCGGCAATCTGAATGGCCAGGTCCAGAAATTCGTCAATTGGCAGGGGCGACCGGCCGGTCGCCCCTGCAAGGGTCTGACCCTCGAGCAGTTCCATCGCAATGAAGGTCTGGCCTTCGGACTCGCCGACGTCGTGGATGGTGCAGATGTGCGGATGATTGAGAGCGGAAGCCGCGCGCGCTTCCCGTTGAAAACGCTCGAGCGCCTGGCAATCCTGAGCCATGCCCTCAGGCAGAAACTTCAGCGCCACGCAACGTCCCAGCCTGGTGTCTTCGGCCTTGTAGACGACACCCATGCCTCCGCTGCCCAGCTTCTCGACTATCTTGTAGTGCGATACGGCCTGGCCGATTTCGGGCATGGTACTCTCCGACGCGGCATGTCCGGTTGGGTGCGATCGGTTTCGTGCCGATTATAATGGGCCTATTCCTCGTCTGACAACGAATTCGCCATTTCATGATGCATCTTGGCTGGCCGCGAAATCGGTGACAGGCACCCTTTTCTCATCGGACGGGGATGACGCGCATACCTTCGGCTCTTGCCAGCTTGCGCTGCCGCTGGTCAAAGGTATAGAAGACGTCAGGCTTAAGAACCAGGGCCGTTGCCACCTGCAAAATATCAAGGGAACGTGTCCCAAGAACGGAACTGTGACGCCGAGCCAGTTGCTCGGCGCGGCTGTAAGACTCGGGCGGCATGGGAGTCAGAGCGAACAGGCCGTTGCGATCCTGCTCAAAATCCCGAAGCACGGACTTTGCCTCTGCCCGGCGTATAAGCTTACGAAAAACCGCAAGCTCGATCGCATTGACTAATTCCAGGTCGTGCAGTGGTGTGAGATAGAGATAGGGCCGCGACTTCATGGCCGCCCACGCAGCTGGCGAGTGAGCGTCGGGGAGGTAGAGCGAAACCAGAAAGCTCGTGTCGGCGTAGCCGATCATTCCCCTCGTCCCCACGAAACGAGTGCGGCTCCAGTAACGGGCAAAACCTTTTCTCCGAATATCCTGCGAGTCCGCGCCGCGAAGTCGGGAAAGGCCGAAGCCTTCGGACGCACTGGCACCAGCCGCCCGACAACCCGCTTCCGCTTGCGAATCTCGATTTCTTCGCCCTGGCGCAGGCGGGCTTCAATTTCGGAGAAGCGATAACGTAAGTCGCGAACCGTGGCGCTTTTCATAATGTGATCCATTATAGGCTCACATATGCCTCAAGTCCAGCTCCTTGATTTCGTGACACCGATAATGCCGAGCCGCAAAGCGGAACTGTCAGGGCCTGGTCCGATTCATTGCCAATCATGGCTCCAGGTTCATTTTCCGCAGCAGGGCCGGGTAGCGCGGGTGGGAGCGGAGCGCATCGCAAGTGGGGTCGACGTGGAAATGGAGAACCCAGGGATCACGCTCGTCGACCGCCCTCTCAATCCAGTCAAAGCATCTGTCGATATCTCCGAGGCCAAAGTATATGGCCACAAAACACCAAGGTTGCACGTAGGTCTTATGAGCGAGTCCCTCCAATTCTTCCAGAAGTTTACGGGCGCCGCCGGTCCGGCCGGTTAGAGCGTAAACGAAACCCAGGAATCCCAAGGCAATTGGGATGCGTCCCATGAGTTGTGAATACGTTTCGATAGCTCGAATCGCGTCGTCAAAATTCCCTGTCTGCCAGTAAGCAGCAGCGAGCCAGCCGTATGCCACAGCGTAATGTGGGTCAAGCTCGAACGTATTGTGAAACTGCTCGATGGCGCGGTCCCACTGACGCCTCAGGTAGTACCGATGGCCAAGCCGCCACTGTAGTATCGGCGATAGCGGATCCAATTCCACCGCTTTTCGAGACGCCGCCAGGGATTCATCCAGGCGCCGCATGGGTACCAGGTAGAAGTAGTCGTAAGATCCGCAGACTCCCTCCGACTTGGGATCCAGTTCCAGCGCCCGGAGGAATTCGCGCTCGGCCCCTTTCCAGTCAAACTCGCTGACCCGAAGCACGGCCATACTGGAATGGGCTTCCGCCAGCATGCCATCGAGCTCCAGGGCCTTTTGCGCAGCCTGGCTGGACTGCGCATAGGCTGCTTTCGGTGCAATGTGTCCGAAGACGCCGAGCAGTAAGTAAAACTCCGCAAGCCCGCACCAGGCCAAGGCATAGTTCGGGTCCACTGCTATGGCCTGCTCGTAATACTCTTTGGCTTTCGCCAAACCTTCGGTAGTGAACTTGTAGGACTGATATCGCGCCTTCAAGTACAGGTTGTAGGCCTCTACATTCTCCGTGTAGCGTTTGACCAGCGGGCGACCGGCCGCCAGCTCGACGCGCAGCTTGTCGACGATCGCCTGGCAGATCTCGTCCTGGATGGCGAACACATCCGTCATCTCCCGGTCGTAGCGCTCCGACCAGTGGTGAGAGCCGTCGGTCGCGCTCACCAGCTGCGCGGTGACACGGATCCGGTTGCCCGCCTTGCGCACGCTCCCTTCCAGGATGCTCTCCACATTGAGTTTCGCGCCAAT
Source organism: Terriglobia bacterium (assembly GCA_020072565.1). Lineage (NCBI taxonomy): Bacteria > Pseudomonadati > Acidobacteriota > Terriglobia > Terriglobia bacterium. The sequence continues at coordinate 7,795 of JAIQGI010000086.1, read as the reverse complement.
CTCGCGGACATCCGCCTCCTTGCCCCGAAACGAAAAAGACGATGTGCGTGCTATCACACGAAGGCCCGGCAGCCGCGTGAGCGCATTGATGATCTCTTCGGCCAGCCCGTCGCTGAAATACTCGTTCTCCTTGTCCGCGCTCATATTGGCAAACGGAAGCACGGCGAGAGACTTAGGGCGAGCGAGCTCCGATAAGGCCGGCGCCGCCTTGCGTCCCGAATCGCGATCACGTTTCAGGCGCTGCAAGTCGGCGCGCAATTCGGACGCGCTCTGGCATCGCAGCTTCCGGTCCTTTTCGAGCGCCTTGTTGATGATACGCTCCAGCTCTTCGGGGATCTCGGGATTTAAACGCACCGGCGAGGTTGGTGCCTTGTTGAGAATGGCGTCGAAGATGACACCGGAAGTCCTGCCGGAGAACGCCTGCTGGCCCGTGGACATCTCGTAGAGAACGACACCAAAAGAAAACAGGTCGGAGCGGGCATCGAGTTCCTCACCGCGCGCTTGTTCGGGAGACATGTACGCGACGGTGCCCACCGCGCTCCCCGGGCCGGTGAGCAACTCCTCGGCTGTGGCTGTGCTCTCTGATGCCTGTCGCCGAACGGCAGGCAGTTTCGCCAACCCGAAGTCCAGGATCTTGGCCTGCCCGCGTTCGGTGACGAAAATATTGGCGGGCTTGATATCGCGGTGGATGATGCCCTTCGCGTGGGCCGCATCCAACGCATCGGCGACCTGAATGGCTATCTCGAGCAGTTCGTCAATTTGTAGGGGCGACCGGCCGGTCGCCCCCACAAGGGTTTGGCCCTCGAGCAGTTCCATCGCAATGAAGGTATTGCCTCCGGACTCGCCGACGTCATAGATGGTGCAGATGTGCGGATGATTGAGTGCGGAAGCCGCGCGCGCTTCCCGCTGAAAACGCTCCAGCGCCTGGCGATCCTGAGCCATGCTCTCAGGCAGAAACTTCAGCGCCACACAACGTCCAAGCCGGGTGTCTTCGGCCTTGTAGACGACACCCATGCCGCCGCTGCCCAGCTTCTCGACAATCTTGTAGTGCGCTACGGTCTGGCCGATTTCGGGCATGGAACTCTCCGGCACGGCATGTTCGGTTGGGTGCAATCAGTTTCGGATCGATTATAATGGGCCTATTCGTGGTCTGACAGCAAATTCGCCCGTTTATCACACGGGGCTGCGGCACGAACTACATTGCCATGCTGAAGGTTTCCAACCTGGCCGACACCCGCATTCAGAACCGGGCGGCGCACGACGAATACGGCATATGCTTCAGAGGGGGCGGCGTTTCCGCTTTTGTCACGCGCAGGGTTGAATTGCCATTTCCTGACCGTCGCGGCACAAGCCCCGGTCAGGTTTCCCAGTCCCTGCACTACTTTCACTTTCGCGACAAAACCGGTTTCAGAAATGTCCAGGTGCAGAACGACGCTTCCTTCGGCCATGGAGTTGGGAGGATACGGGGGTTCCACTACATTCCTGGGATAAGCCAGGCCGGGCGTCTGTTGCGCCGATGCTATGTCCCGTACGGGGGAACCGGTCGAATAGACGGCGGGCGTGCGAAAGTTTACCACCACGAGAAACCGGCCATTATCGGAACCCTTGAAGCGCCACCTGCTCAGGGCCGATCTCACAGGATTCGTAAAGGGTTCATCACCCTGCAGGATATCGACACCGCCTACAGATCCTGCCGATACCCTCAGAACCGCAACGACATTCCCGCCCGCCAGAGCATCCGGAGGATACGCGGGGCCCACAACCCTTACGGTTTCCACGAGCGCAAAAGCCAGGAATGCGATCATGGGTTTCATGGCGGAGATACCCCAACGGCAGCCTGGAATCCCGTTATTTCAGGACATTGTGCTTGTGGAGGATCTGCCAGGCACAACCTACTTTAAGCGTAGATCGGGCCTGCGCCGATTGCAGGATACGGTAAGCACAAGCTCTGATGCCTTGCTTCCGGATTCTCCAGCGCCCTCCGGGCAGTTGACTCCTCGTGGCATTCTTTCACCACAGGAATGGCCCGAAGGCCGGAAGCCTCCGGCCGGCGCCACCGGAATAGGGGAACCCGATCACCCCCCGATTTCGCTCCTGATTTTCTGTATCCTGGCATCCAGGCCGTCGGTACTATTGTTATGCGTCAGCTTGTATACCGAATCGAGAAACCTCTTGGCCTTGTCGGATCCCGGGTTCCTAAGAATGTAGCATTTGGCCAGGGCGTTGATGGCATCATCGAATTTCTTCTGCCCATTCAGCGCCTGCCCGTAATAGTAATAGATCTCGCCGACTCTCGGGCGCAGCTTGATAAATCGCTCCGCCAGCGGGACCATCGTGTCCCACCTGGACTGGTTCGCGAGGTCATTCATAATGATCAGATAATCGGCCTGAACGTTGGGCAACAGTTGCGACTTGGGCCGCTCCTGCAGGAACTTCAGCCATTCGTCTGCCCGTTTCAGCGGCTCCTTTACTGCCTGCGATTTCTGAAACTGGTCGTAATCCTCCCGATACTGCTTCTGCGCCGGCGTTTCATCTTCCTGGGCTCGAAGTTGGGCAGTCCCGAACCAAAGAACGACTCCAAGCAGTGGAAGCAGCTTCTTGACAATAGCCATGATGAGTCATCTCCTTGATCGCTATTTACAAATTTTCCGCAACATGTACAATGATCCCGCACTAAAGGGCGCCTAGCTCAGCTGGTAGAGCACTGCGATCACACCATGGCTGCCCACGGCTCCAGCAGCTTCCGATAAAAACAAATTATGTAAACTACGGGGGAAATGCCCCAGTCAGACGATATTTTACTCCCAGAGCCGGGTTCCCGGACAGTGTTTTTGGCGCGGCGGCGCCTGATTGCAGCGCCAGTCGCAGCACTTGTTGAAAAAGCCCCTCCAGCGCTTTGTGGTGAATCTTGCGGAAATCCGAAATGGTACGGAAGTCGGGCTGGTTGTTTGCCGCCAGAACGCGGAATGCCACATCCTCGACAAGCCGCTTTTGCATTTTCCGAGACGAGAAAACCCCGACGCAGTAGGCATAAACCAGGATCTTCGTCATCATCCGTGGGTGATACGGCGGCTGGCCGCGATCTTCCTTCTCGTAATACGACTCGATGTCCGAAAGATCCATTTGATCGACGACATCGCCGACAAAGTAGACCAAGTGGTTTTCAGGAAGCCAGTCCTGCAGGCTTGGGGGCAGCAGAAACAACTGGTCTGGACAGTAGGGACGGTAAGTTTTTGCCATGCACAATAAAGTAAGGATGCCGGCCGCCCGGATCAACAAAAATCATCTATTTCTCGGACGGACTCCTAGCTCGCTCCCCTGGTTGTCCCCCAAATCTACTCTGGTTTCCAATGAAGGTGGTCCACTAGTGCTGACGTTGATTTGTTTCTTGAGGTACGGGAAAAAGAGCGCCTTCGTGTTCAACTGTCTTAAAAACTGCTCTTTGGTGACATTAAAGATTGGCTTGCACTCCTTGTCTTGACACCTGTAAGGCAGGAATTCCTCAACTACGCCAATGTTGTCGAGGCGGCGCGACACTATAGGGATGTAAGTGATACGGACGTTCGCGCCGAGTCTGTCTTTGATATAAGCAGTCGCCTGCACAGCAGTAGAACCTGTGCCCATGTGATCGTCGATCAACAGAATGCTGAGTAGGGCGGTTGGGTCTTTCTCAGCGGCGGCCTTTTGAATGCCCTCCATCATTGCGTCATTGTACCCATTGTCGAAATACCAAAACGCGCTCTTACCTTTGGCCACGTGGCGCTTTGCCCACAGTGCAAGTACTGGCGTTTCCCGTCCGGCATAAACTCTCTTGCCGATTAGATCGGCGGCTATCAACCCGCCGTTCGTGATTCCGACTATAGCATCTGGCAAGAATAGAAAATTTTGGAGGGCAGAGGCAAGGTAGCTGCAGATCTCCTCTATGCGGTTCATGTAGTCTTCCCAAGACATCACATCGCGTCGCATTATCACTTCTTCCCCATAGCACTCGGCCATTCCTGGTATGGTGACAGATATCGTGGGCAGAGTGTCGAAGACAATACTGTCAGATTTCACTACATCCGAGAATCCCCGCAGGATAAAGTCGGTAATACGCTTACGGGCTTCGTGGGGCTTGAATGGTTCGTATTGGATGTATCGATACTGCGTGATATCGAATGGGATCTCTGTAGCGACTTGAGCCAGGAGCACAGTTACCTTGCTGCGAATTGCAAAACGTATTCCTAGCTCCAAGAACACGTTTGGGTTTCTCCCTGTCATGTCGACTACGACGACATCTGCACGGGCAATGCCTCTCACAATTGAAGAACTAATCGATCCAGATTGATTTTTGTCAACTTCTCGGATGATCTTGACGAATGTCTCCGGGTTAGTAGCTTCATTCATCGTATCACAATTAAGCAGCTTGGCCGCCGCCAAAACACCGGGCTTGATGATCTCCTCGTAAACAAAATCGGATTCGGTGGTCCCCCTGCTGTACTCGCCGTTTGTTCCAAACGGCATCAAGACGAACGTCTCAAAGTATTTCATTCAACACTATCCTTTTCTCCCAGCGGGCTGACTGGGTGGTGTTAAGGATTTGGATGGTTTTGTCTTGGTCATACAAATCCGCCGAACTGATAGATGAAATAAGCTGCGACATCGACCCGATGCCACCTCCCTTCCAAAGGCCGGCAGCTCCTCAAGGCCGTGGATGGCAGCAATATTCGGATGATTCAGTGACGCAAGCAGCTTGGCTTCCCGCTCGAAACGTGCAGGCCTTTCAGGATCGCCGCTGTAAGTATCCGGTAGCACCTTGATAGCAACCTGCCGGTCAAGGTTCGTATCCTCGGCGCGGTAGACTTCGCCCATACCGCCTGCGCCGAGTTTCTCTATGATCCGGTAGTGCGATACGATTTGCCGATCAAAGAAGATCCTCCAGAGGCAATGCGCACACTGCAATCAGAACGACCCGAAGTTGCCGTGATTATAATCGGCCGGATGGACCTGGCTAGCTGAATCCGCAGCACTTGCGCAAGTGAGACGGCCGCTGTGCGCCAGCGCAGGCCTCCCAGATTGGGACTTCGCGGGGGCAAGGATTCTGTTTCTAATGAGCCTGTCTTACCTACTGGTGGCTGCAACAATCCGCAGCCTCACGGCGGGGCCCATCGGGACATGGGCATATCATGTTGTCACAAACGCTGTCGCGCCCCGGGCTGATATCGGGTGGTGATTTGGTGATAGCGACTGCCAGCATCGCATCAACTCGGAACAGAAGTATTTGGGATGCCGGTTTGTGCTGCAACTTGGGACTGGCACACCTTAATGAGACGACGAGGTTGAGCCTCGGGTGTCTGACTTGAGGGACTGACTTTTCATCGTTCGATCATTTGCGTGGGCCGTGCCATATTTTTATGCCGTTCCTGGCTAACATGGCTATAGATCCGCCATCTGGGGAAAACGCCACACTATCTATGCTGCCCGCTTCAGAAGTCAGGATATAGAGTTCCTGACCTGTCACGCGATCCCAGATTTTAACAACCCCGTCGAACCCGCCAGTAACCACTCTTCTGCCGTCGGGAGAAAACACTGCGCAATTGATATCGCTGTCATGGCCCTGAAGCGTCACAAGCGCATTCCCGTCAGCCGCGCTCCACAACTTGAGGATGGTGCCGTGCATGCTCCCGATGGACGACACACTCTTTGCCGGTGTCTTCCTCCCGCCGTCCTTGACGTTTTGGATGGCGAACCTCTCGCGTCCCGATTGGATATCCCAGAGTGTCAGTGTCAGGTCTCCACCATCCGTGGCGAGGATCCTATCATCAGGAGAGAATTGAAGAGGGCAAGTGTGACCCCCGTAAATGAATCTGCCGCTTCGGCTCAACGCTGCCAGCAGGTTGCCGCCGGGAGAAAACTGAATGGCAACGATCGAATCGTACTTTGAACGAAACATGCCGACTTCCCGCATGGTCCCTATGTCCCAGAGCTTGACCAACCGGGCCTCTTTCTCACCGGGGCCAGAGCCTGAGGCAGCCAGAATCTTTTCGTTCAGCGCAAGAGCCGTAATCGTTTCAAGGCCTTCCACCTTGTCCAAGCGCAACACTTCCTTACCAGTCGCCGCATCCCACACTATGAAGGCACTGTCCTCAATACCCGAGGCGACAAAGAACTTGCCACTTCTTGAAAATGCGATGCATCCCTGGGTGGGCAGCTTGCCCATAGTGCGCAACAAAGGGGCGCTCACGAGTTCGCGCGAGGTGAGGGCGTCCCAGAGTTTCGCGTACGTCTTGCTGTTGTCATTTTTCATCGGCGTGAACGAACCACCCAATCGGAGTGTTTCAGCCCGATACGATAATTCAGATAATCCATCAGAAGTCCAGATTCTGGGACTGCCGAGCGATTTAGGCAAGGATAGCTCTTGACCTGGCGATACATCCCAAACTGTCAAAGTACTTTTCCCGGAATCGGCGTTTATGCCCGTCGAAACCAAACTTTTTCCATCCGGCGAGAATGCGAGAGAAAAGACAGACCCAGGGTACATCCCATTAGCGGTTCTCAGTATTGCTGTCGTGCTCCTGGTCAAAAACTCCCAAACGCGAATAGTACCATCTGCACCGCCGCTCGCCAGATTTCTGCCGTCAGGCGATAGCGCAAGTGATAGCACCGACCCTTTGGGTCCCTCAAAACTGGCGCCTTGCTTGCCATTGGTCACGTTCCATGACAGCAGAGATCCAGTACCTGTGCCCGCCACGATCCACTCGCCGCCGGCTGCGAAGATAAGACAGTTGATCTCTGTGGATGGGGTCTTAAAGAAAGCCCTCTTGCGACCATCGACGGGATTCCATAGGTTCAACAGCCCGTCGGCGCCGCCGGATGCGAAGGTTTTGCCATCTGGCGAGAATGACACGGCGTAAACGGCTCCCGTATGTCCTCGCAGTGCCAGCAATTCCCGGCCACGAGCAACATCCCAGAGCTTGACAAGGCCGTCTTTGCTGCCTGTGATCAGCTGATCGCCAAGTGGAGAAAAAGCAATCGATTGTACCGTATCAGAGTGGGCCTTGAAGGTTATGGCTGCGTGTAGCTCCTGAGGATCCCAGAGTTTCACAGACCCGTCCTCGCCGCCTGTCACCAACATCTTGCCAGTCGGCGCGAAAGCAATCGAAGTCACTGCTCCTTTGTGCTCTTTTCGAGTCTGTGTCTGCTGCCAGTTGATCGCATCCCACAACTGGATCGAGCCGTCGGTGCTTCCCGTCGCCAGAAATTGGCCATCTCGCGAGAAGGCTAAACAGATGATCGCAACTTCCTGCGGCAATGCAACGGCGTCTCGGTGGGACAAACGCCACAAGTAGTGCCACTCAAATCCTCGCAAATCATTCTGGCCAGGGGTTGGTCGGAGACCGTCGAGCAATTGGCGCACACGATTGGTGTTTTCAGCATCCCAAGCCTGCTGCGCCAGGGTCATCTGAGCTGCATAAAGCAGTCTGCGATTGAGCTGTTCTTGCTGTTCAGATCGGAGCCGCGCAGTTTCCGAACGGAAATACAGGACTGTGCTGAAAATCAAACCCACGGTCAGACTCAAAAAAACGGCAACTGCTGCGGTTACGGGACCTCGTCGCCTTCTGACGAATTTCCGGAGACGGTAAACTGTGCCCGGAGGACTTGCCATTACTGTTTCATCTAAGGTGTACCCCATTGTCTAGACAGAAAATCGATCTTCTTAAGGTGCTTTCGCTACCGGGTGTTTTTGTCTTGACATCAGAAAAAGAAAGACCAGTAGGGCCTGTGGGAAATGTGGGAAAGTCTCGCTGCTTTTTGC